>JBDLJM010000008.1 GCA_039714315.1 Bacteroidota bacterium
AGCAACCAGTAACCAGTAACCAGTAACCAGTAACCAGTAACCAGTAACCAGTAACCAGTAACCAGTAACCAGTAACCAGTAACCAGCAACCAGCAACCCTTGCCCTGAGCGGAGTCGAAGGGAGCAACCTGCAATTAATTTTTCCTAAGATTCTCTATCCTTTCCTTAATAGGAGGGTGGGAGTAGTTGGCAAATACATACCACGGATGTGGTGTAAGGTTAGAATATGAGTTTTTAGATAAGTTTTTCAACCCGTTTATAAGACCATCGCTAAGTCCGTATCCTTTTGCAAAATTATCGGCCTGATATTCAAATTTTCGTGAAATAACATTCATAAAAATACCGATAAACTCAGAAATTGGAGAATATAGTATTCCAAAAGCAATTATGGCCAGATGAAACTTATTATCATTTCCTCCCAATGCTAAACTCAGTTCATTACTGTTTAAAAATAAAGATAATATAAAGAGCATTACCCCTGTTTGAACAACTCCCATAAGCATATTAGCAATAGTGTGTTTATGCTTGTAGTGTCCTATTTCGTGTGCCAATACAGCTACTATTTCTTCTGTGCTCAGCTGCTTAATAAGTGTATCGTAAAGAACAATGCGTTTTTTCTTTCCAAACCCTGCAAAATATGCATTGGCCTTGCTCGATCTTTTCGACCCGTCTATCACATATATATTATCTATTTCAAATCCAGCTGTTTTTCCGAAATTATCAATTGCCTGCTTCAGCTCACCGTCTTCCAAAGGTGTTTGTTTATTGAAAATAGGTACTATTACTGTTGAGTAGAAGAAGTTTAACCCCAGCGAAAATACACTGACAACTATCCATGTAATCCACCAAAAATCTTCTTGAATATAATTGTATATCCAAACAATAATACTCAATATCAGACCTCCTAAAACGGCTCCCAGTAATAATGATTTTAAAATATCAGTCCAAAAAGTAAGTTTATTGCTTTTATTAAAACCAAAACTATCTTCGATTGTAAAAGTTTGATAATAAGAAAAAGGTATAGAAATAATTGTACTCAAAATACCAACAATCGCAAAAAAAGCAAGTGTCTGTAATAATGGAGAAGTTGTGTATTGAGAAATATAAATATCCAGCTTTCCAAAACCGCCAATTATTAACACCAAAGAAGTTATGATAAAGCTGAATAATCCTGAGAGTTTCGAAAAATTATAATTAGCTACTTTATAATCCTGCTGCTTTAGGTATTCTTCTTCGTTGTAAATATCATTTACCAGCGGATTGGGCTTTTTGTGAAACCATTTCGCATTTGAGAAGTCCAGAAAACTTTCGAAAATATATGATAGAATATATATTGCAATTATTGAGATATAAACAGTATGAACCATTGTTTTATTTTAGATTTTGTGCAAAATTAACAAAATCATAATTAAAACCGAGGTCAAAATCATTCTATTAATTAGTGATAAGATTTAAATTTTACTTAGATAAAGTAAGCAGAGGTAATTTTGCCTCTTTTACCAGACATTTAGTAATACTTTTTCTGAAAATATAATCAATTAAACTACGCGATTTCTTTATCATAACCAGGAGATCAGCATCATTGTTTTGGTAAGCTTTATTTATTCCCTCTGCTATATCGTTTTCTAGTATATAATGATATTCGTAGTCTATACCTTTTAACTGATCTTTACATATATTAAAGAATTTATCAGCGTTGTCTCTTGTCTTTTTAAAGTTAGTATTGTCTGTTTGGATATTTACCAAAGTCAGTTTTGCTCCCAGATTTTTCGTCAACTCAAAAATGACAGGCAGGTTATCGTTTTCACATTTTAAATCGAAATCTGTGGCAAAAATGATATTTTTTATTCTTTTGAATTTTGCCTTTGGAGGAATAGCCATCACAGGATAATCAGTTTTACTTATTACATCAAAAGCATTAGAGCCTAAAAATATATCTTTCAAGCCTGAAGCCCCTGTAGACCCCATTATGATTAATCCTATATCTCTTCTTTTTACCTCATACTTTACCCCGCTGTATATTGATCCGTGTAAATGCTTATATTCTATTTCAACTTCTTTGTCCAGTTCTTTTTCTCTGATAGCCCTCTGAAGACTAAATAGTTCATCATCGGCTAAAGATTCCATTTTGTCAACAATTCTCATCATAGAACTTGACCCTGAAGCTGGTTTTTCAAAGGTGTTTAAAACCAATACTTTACTTTTAAATACTTTAGCCACTTCAATAGCGTATTCTAAAGCATTAAATGCGGATTTTGAAAAATCGGTAGGTACGAGTATATATTCCATAATTTTAAGTGCTTAACATGTTTAAACGAACAAAATACCGAGGGCACTTTATAAAGTTACGGAATTGTTTTTTTATTTCCTTACCTAATCCAGATTTTCTATAGTCAATTCGTTATTTCGAAAACCTATACTTATTTTCTGTTTTAATGCTTCCTTTTTTTCGAAAAACCAGTTTACGGCAACAATACTTAAAGCCAGAAGTACTGTAGTTATAACTGAACCTTCAAAACCAAATATACCTCCTGTGATTAAATCGTTATTGCTGATATTCTGCGAAATAAATGAATTAATATCATGTCCGCTAACTTCAAAACCTAATATTGGTCCCTGGAAAAAGTTCCATGAAAAGTGAAATGCAAGAGGAAACCAAAGGTTTTTACTGTGTATATATGAACTTCCCAGCAATAGTCCGGCCAAAACAATATTTATAAAAGAAACAGTACTTATTCCCGGATTCATAAGGTGTAATGCCGAAAATATTAATGAAGACAATAATAATGCAAAATATTTATTGGAAACACTCATCAAAGAATTTAACAGATATCCACGAACAAGAACTTCTTCATGTAATGAAACCAGTATAAAAAACACAGTGTACCCCAATAACCATTCAGGTTTAAACTCGATCGAAGTAACTTCTGTGTTTCCTGATACGATCAGGATGAAAAATCCAATAAACAATAGAAATATACCTAATGAAAATCCTAGAAAAAAGTCAAACATCCTGTCCTTTATAGAAAAACCCATTGAGAAAAAGTCTTTCTTGTCGATAAATTTTCTGTAAATACCAATCAGAATAAATGCTGAAATCATACTAACGGTTAAATATACAATAGAGTTAACCGGAATTTGTTCGTTGGTATTGTATGGGTAAAACAGATTTAATAATTTCTGTGAACCAAATTCTGTAGCAAGAATAGAAGGGATTAATATTAATACAAGTACAAGGATGTATAAAATCGGATGCTTTTTTTTCATTATTTTAATGATCGTTTAATAAATCAGGCCTTCTGTCTTTTGTTCTTTTTATGGCTTCTTCATGACGCCAGTCTTCAATATTATCGTGATGTCCGCTCATTAATATTTCAGGAACCTTCCTTCCCCTGAAGTCGGCCGGCCGTGTATATACCGGTGGGGCCAGCAGTTTATCCTGAAAAGAATCGGATAGGGCAGAAGTTTCATCCCCCAATACCCCCGGAATTAGTCTGATAATTGAATCTGCAATAATTGCTGCGGGCATTTCTCCACCCGAAAGCACAAAATCGCCAATAGAAATCTCTTTTGTAACGTAAAGATCTCTTACCCTTTGATCAACACCTTTATAATGTCCTGCCAATATTATTAAATTTTCCTTTAGAGAAAGCGTATTTGCTTCTTGCTGATTGTATGTTTTACCGTCGGGAGTAACGTAAATAATTTCTTCGTAAGCCCTTTCAGACTGAAGCTTATCAATACATTTAGATATTGGTTCTATCATCATAACCATTCCTGCACCTCCTCCAAACTGATAATCGTCAATTTGTCTATACTTGTTTGTAGAGTAGTCTCTAAGATCGTGTATTACAATTTCTACAAAACCTTTGTCTATAGCTCTTTTTACAATAGAAGCACTCATTGGTCCATCAAATAAGCTTGGAACGGCTGTTATAATGTCAATTCTCATTATAGAATGTTTTTTGCAAATATATTAAACAAAAAAAATCCTCAAAAACAATGTTAATGAGGATTTTTGTTTAGTAGCGAGAGTGAGACTTGAACTCACGGCCTCCGGGTTATGAATCCGACGCTCTAACCAGCTGAGCTACCTCGCCTAAATATGATTGATGTTAAAGTGTTTGTTGTTCGAGGTTCAACGACAAACATCAAACCTAATAACTTCAAACAATAAATGTAGCGAGAGTGAGACTTGAACTCACGGCCTCCGGGTTATGAATCCGACGCTCTAACCAGCTGAGCTACCTCGCCTTTTTGCTTTTGCGGGTGCAAATATATAAACAATATCTGTTGCTGCAAATAAATTTTACACAAAAAATATATATTTTTCTGGTGTTTATTTTTCACTAAAAACATAGGTATTATAACACTTTGTGTAATAATTCGATAGGTAAAAGTAATTATGTTTGTTTTCTTTTTATAAAGAATTATTTTTCATTTAAATTTTGATTACATATATTGCGGTCAGAGAAAAAACTATTGAAAAAAATACTTAACTTAATATGAGTGATACTAAGTTCCAAATAGAGTTTGTGATTAACTCTTCCCCAAGTTTGTTATATAACTATATATCAACTCCAAGTGGTCTTGCCGAGTGGTTTGCTGATAATGTTAATTCCAGATCAGACAAATATAGCTTTATTTGGGAAGGATCAGAAGAAATAGCATTCCTTATAGCTAAAAAACAAGATCGTTTAGTACGTTTTCGTTGGGATGAAAGAGATAATGATACATTTTGGGAAATGAAGATTCAGGTTGACGAGCTAACGAAGGATGTTTCGTTAATAGTAACTGATTTTGCCGAAGATGAAGATGAAGTAGAAGAGTCAAAAATGTTTTGGGATAACCAGATTGGTGAATTAAAGCATGTTATAGGTTCATAATAATATGTTTAATTAGATATTAATTGGTCTATATTTGCACAAAAAATTCACTATGACGATTAAGCAGATTTTAGACAATAATAAAATATTTGTAATGCCGTTCCTGATTTTTATTTTGGGAGGGGCATTTTTTTTGGCTATTTATCCCCTTGAAGAGGGGCATTTGTTATTAAACAAATACCATAATGATTTTTTTGATTCATTTTTTAAATATGCCACTTACCTGGGAGATGGAATAGTGTTTGGTATTGCTATAGTACTGGGGCTTTTTATCAGGTATAGAATTTCGTTATATGCTGCAATTACCGGTTTACTTACTCTGTTTTTGATAAGCTATATAAGTAAGGAGTTGTTATTTCATGATTATCCGCGTCCTGCCAATGTCTTCCGAAATTTAGATATTCAATTACACTATGTAAAAGGAGTAAAGATGCACATGATTTCTTCTTTCCCTTCAGGACATACTACAACTGCTTTTGCTTTATATACTTTATTGGCCTTATTTTGTAAACGTAATGTTGCTAAATTAAGTTTGTTCTTTCTGGCTGTAATTGCTGGTTTGTCAAGAGTGTATTTAAGTCAACACTTTGTTAAAGATATTGAAGCCGGTGCAATTGTAGGTTTTATTACGGCATTGTTAGTTTATTATTATATGAATAAAAAAACCGGAAAAAATAAAAAGCTGGATAAGTCATTGCTAAATCCGGTGAATTAAAGATGTTAAGCAAAGATAATAGAATACGTTTGGGGATAATAATTGTATCTCTCTTGCTTTTTACTCCATATTTGGGGCAGGTTCATCTCTTCGACTGGGATGAAATTAATTTTGCTGAGGCTACTCGCGAAATGCTCATTACCGGCAACTATTCTATTGTTCAAATCGACTATCAGCCATTTTTCGAAAAACCTCCTTTATTCTTTTGGATACAGGCTGTTTCGATGCATATTTTTGGTATTAATGAGTTTGCAGCAAGGTTTCCTAATGCACTGGTCGGTGTTTTTTCACTTCTTCTAATCTTCAATATAGGAAAGAAATATTACGATTCAAGGTTTGCTTTAATATGGGTATTAAGCTATGCCGGATCAATATTACCATTTTTTTATTTCAAATCAGGAGTAATTGATCCATGGTTTAATTTCTTTATTTTTTCAGGTCTTTATTATGCTGTTAAATATCTGGATGAGAGTGCTTACCGAAATAAATGGAACCTTGTTATATCAGGCGCAGCAATTGGCTTGGGGATTCTTACGAAAGGTCCGGTGGCTTTGATGATTTTGCTGCTGACACTTGGAGTTTATTTCCTGATTAAAATGTTTAAAGGCTTTCCTTCAATCCTCGATTTTTTGATATTCTTTG
The DNA here is from genome assembly GCA_039714315.1 of Bacteroidota bacterium. NCBI lineage: Bacteria > Pseudomonadati > Bacteroidota > Bacteroidota bacterium. The sequence continues at coordinate 6,244 of JBDLJM010000008.1, forward strand.
GTGTTATGTTCATTTTTGGAGGATCGTGGTTTATAGTTGAATTCTTTAGAGGGAATGAAAAGGTAATATATGAATTTGTACACGTACAAATTGAACTTCTTTCTAAGAATGTAGCAGATCATGAAGAGCCTTGGTATTATCATTCAATAGTATTATTGATAGGTGTTTTTCCAGCTTCCATTTTGGCATTGAAATCACTCGGAAGAAATGAGGCGGATAATTTAAGGCAAAAGCACTTAAGCTTATTTATGAAAATATTGTTTTGGGTGGTTCTGGCAGTTTTTTCAATGGTGAAAACCAAAATTGTTCACTATTCATCGATGGCATACTTTCCTTTAACTTTTCTGGCTGCTCATACTATTTTCTATTTAATGAGCGAAAGGATAAGATGGAGCAGGTGGATGTCCTTGATATTGGGTAGTGTCGGATTGTTTTGGAGTTTATTAATGATATTCCTTCCAGTTATTGGTATTAATATCGATAAGCTGAAGAATTCAGCATTGATTAGCGATGAATTTGCGAAAGCTAATATGGATGCTGTTGTAAACTGGACCGGATATGAAGGTGTTATTGGAGTATTCCTCTTAAGTGGTGTACTGTTTTCACTTTTTAATAAATCATATAATTCAGGAGTAAGGATGATAGCATTAAACGTGACCGTTATAATTACAATGTTTTTGTTTACTTCGGTCAACATTCCCAAGGTAGAAGAGTATTCTCAGGGTGCAGCTATTGAGTTTTTTAAAAAATTTAAAGACGATTCTGCATATGTTGCTCCTGTGATGTATAAATCGTATGCTCACTTGTTTTATACAGAGAAAAAAGCTCAAAAAAATCCTAATCACAATAACGTAAGCTGGCTGTTGAATGGAGAAATAGATAAACCGGCATATTTTGTGTCGAGAATTACACAAAAAGATAAAGTATTAATCAAATACTCAAATCTCAAAATTATCGGAGAGAAAAATGGTTTTGTTTTTTATAAAAGAGTTAGGTAGCAGTTTTATGGAGAGAATGATTAAAAGAATATTCGACTACCTCACAGCGTTAATTTTGTTGCTGTTTGTATTTCCTGTGCTTATAGTTCTAATTATTGTGGCAACAGTATCTACAGGGAAATTTGGTATTTTTTCGCAGTTGAGGGTAGGTAAACACGGACGTCTTTTCAATATATATAAAATTAGGTCGATGGTTGTTCAAAGAGGAGATGTAATCACCGCCGAAAACGACCCCCGAATAACGAATTTTGGACATTTTATCAGAAAAACAAAGCTTGATGAGTTAACCCAGTTAATAAATATATTAAAGGGTGATATGTCTTTTGTTGGTCCGAGGCCTGATGTTCCGGGTTATGCCGATCAGCTTAAAGGTAAAGATGAAATTATATTATCTGTAAAGCCCGGAATTACCGGACCGGCTACTTTAATATTTCGCGATGAAGAACATTTACTTATGCTTCAGGAGGATAAAAAGAAGTATAACGATGAAATTATCTGGCCCGAAAAAGTAAGGGTAAACAGAGAGTATTTAGAGAATTGGTCGCTGGTAAATGATATAGAAATTCTTTTGAAAACATTTATTTGATTATAAAATAAAGTAGGAAGCTATGATTTATAAAACTGGTGTTAACCAGTTATGAAATTGCATGGTTAGTGACTCGATTATTGTTGTATATATAATTGACATGAAGTAAGTAATTTTTGCCTGTCATCTATAAATACCTGCAATATTTGATGTTCCAAACGATAACTTAAAGCAATGATTTAAGCTATGTGATTACTTGTACTTCAAAAATCATATGCAAAATAAACCCCGTATTTATCTCCTTTTATCTGTGGTATTAGGCTGATATTTTCCTTGTTCTTAAAGGGGTTAAAACTTTTAAGAGGCTCAAAATAATACACTAGATTAGTCACTAATATTCCAATTCCTGCTCCGACCAAAACATCAGAGAACCAGTGTTTGTTATTAATCATTCTGAAAACACCCGTTGTTGTGGCAAAAGCATATCCGCTATATGCCAAAAGGGGAGATGTACTGCTAAATTCATTGTACAGAACAGTTGCATTGGTAAAGGCAAATGACGTATGTCCCGAAGGAAATGAATTATCGGCAGACCCATTTGGTCTTACTTTTGAAATAGAGTGTTTTAAGCCATGTGTAATAGCTGCTGTAATTGTATTTGAAATCAGAAGGTATTTAGTTTGATCGAACCAGTGATTTTTGGCTTCGATTTTTAAAGCATCAGCAAGGTACAATTCTACTATTGGTATGTACTGGGTTACATCATCAATATGGTATTCGAATTCATTACCAACTTTATTTCTCAATTTTGTTTGAAGGTTTTTCTCAAAATGGCTATTATTTATAAGTAATCCTGCTCCGATAAGAGTTGTTGGTAATATGCTTTTCTTTAAAAGGTTACCGGACAAAATACTGTCTTTTTTATATTTATATTGTGCATTTACATCAAACACGGTTGTAATTAACAGTATGAGAACAAGGAATCCTGAAGTTTTAATTTGTATAAATTTTGTCATGTCAGTTTTATGAAACACAATGATAGCATTAAATTTCGAAAATAAATGAAAGGATAAAGATATTACAGTGCACTTTGCTTGCGACATTATAAAAACAGAGCAATAATTAAACAAATACAAATTTTATTTAACAAAATTCCTGTTATCTTTGCTAGATTTCAAAAATCAAGTAGACAATAATGATTATTTTTAATATTGTCACTGATTTATTTGATAAAATACGTTAAGGAATATGAAGTTTACATTAGAGGTAAAAGATAAATTATCGAAGGCACGTACGGGAGTGGTTGAAACTGCACATGGAAAGATTGAAACACCAATTTTCATGCCTGTAGGTACTGTAGGTACAGTTAAAGCTGTACATCAACGTGAGTTGAAAGAGGATATTGAAGCTCAAATAATACTAGGGAATACATATCATTTATATTTACGTCCCGGAATGGAAATTATGGAAAAAGCCGGAGGCTTACATAAATTCATGAACTGGGATAAGCCTATTCTAACCGATTCAGGAGGGTTTCAGGTGTATTCGCTGGCTGATAACCGAAAAATTACAGAAGAAGGAGTTAAATTTAAATCTCATATTGACGGTTCTTCTCATTTCTTTTCGCCTGAAAGTGTAATGGAAGTACAGAGAACAATTGGAGCTGATATTATAATGGCATTTGATGAATGTACTCCATATCCTGCAGATTATGCCTATGCTAAACGTTCAATGGAAATGACCCACCGTTGGTTAGGAAGATGTTTTACACACCTTGAAAAGGTTCCTCCAATGCATGGATTCGAACAAAGCCTTTTTCCTATTGTTCAGGGTAGTACTTATAAAGATCTTCGAACGCAGTCGGCCGAAACTATAGCTTCATTTGAGGCAGATGGTAATGCTATCGGAGGCTTATCGGTAGGAGAGCCTGCTGAGGAAATGTATAAAACTACTGAAATTGTATGTGGAATTTTACCTGAAGATAAACCAAGATATCTTATGGGGGTTGGAACCCCGATTAATATATTGGAAAATATAGCTTTAGGTGTTGATATGTTCGACTGTGTGATGCCTACCAGAAATGCACGAAATGGAATGTTGTTTACTTCAGAGGGTACTATCAACATAAAAAACAGAAAATGGGCTGATGATTTTTCACCTTTAGATCCCGCGGGCAACACTTATGTTGATACGTTTTACACAAAGGCATATGTACGACATTTGTTTGCAGCCAATGAATTCCTGGCGAAACAAATTGCCTCTATTCATAACTTAGGATTTTATTTATGGCTTGTAAAAGAGGCTAGAAAACATATTCAGGCAGGAGATTTTACGGAGTGGAAAAACATCATGGTCAAAAAGTTAGGTCAAAGATTATAGTAAAGAGTATTTTTTTTAATTTTTGTACTGATAATTCATTATATCACCAATTTACAGTAAATGAAGAAACTCGATTTATACATAATTAATAAGTTTTTAGGAACATTTTTATTTACAATAATCATGTTGCTGGCAATAGCAATAGTTATTGATATTTCAGAGAAAGTAGATGATTTTATAAAAGCAGGGGTATCTACATCCGAAATAATTTCTGATTATTATGTAAACTTCGCATTGTTCTATGGTAATATGTTTATGCCATTGGTAGTTTTTTTGGCCGCAATTCTGTTTACATCTAAAATGGCTGAGCAGACTGAAATTGTAGCATATTTAGCCGGAGGAATAAGTTTTAATCGTTTGCTTTTTCCATATTTTGTCAGTGCTACTATATTGGCATTTTTATCACTTGTACTAAATCATCAGGTATTGCCAAAGGCCAATCTGGTGCGAAAGGAATTCGAATCGAAGTATATTGAAAAGAAAAAAAGCAAGAGGTTCGAAAATATCCACCGACAAATAAAACCTAATGAATATATATATATAAAATCTTTTAATACAGACCGTAATCAGGGCTTTAACTTTTCATTAGAGAAGTTTGAAGGTACTATGCTCCAATATAAGCTCTCAAGCGATTATATTAATTTTAATCCTGAAGACTCGATATATAAATTACGTAACTGGAAAGTTAGAGTTTTATCCGGAACCAATGATGAAATATCCAGTGGCTATCAAATGGATACTACATTTACTTTTCTTCCAAAAGATTTAACACCAAAGGAATATATAGCTGAGACTATGACTTATCACCAGCTGAATGATTTTATTGAAGAACAGGAGTTTAGAGGGTCTGAAAATTTAAGTGCTTATCTGGTTGAAAATCACAGGAGAACCTCTATGCCCGCATCAACTTACATTTTGACTCTGATTGCTGTTTCGCTAGCATATAGGAAAAAGAGGGGAGGAATGGGGATGAACATTGCCGTAGGTCTGTTGCTTATGGTTCTCTATATTTTCTTTATGCGAATAGCAGATACTTTTGCAATAAAAGATGATTTTCCTCCATTACTGGCAGTTTGGATACCAAATATAATTTTCGGTTTATTATCATTAGTCTTATACAATAATGCCAAAAAGTAAAAATGAATATTTGCACCTGCATTTAATAGTGTTTATATGGGGATTTACAGCTATTTTAGGAAAGCTTATTTCTCTGGATGCTGTTACTTTAGTTTGGTACAGGATATTTTTTACTGTAATATCTATTTTCGCTTTTATAAAAATTGCTAAAATTGATATTAGACTGCCCAAAAAGGCAATACTGCAATTATTGGGAATAGGTGTAATAATAGCATTCCATTGGACTACCTTCTACTATGCTATTAAAATTGCAAATGTATCGGTTACCTTAGCCGGCTTATCAACAGGAGCTTTTTTTGTTTCTATTCTTGAGCCAATAATATACAGGAAAAGACCTGTTATACACGAGATGTTGTTGGGTATTGTTGTAGTTGGCGGAATTTTATTAATACTAGATGTAGAGGGCGATCTAAAAGTTGGAGTTCTAATAGCTTTACTTTCTGCGGCTTTAGCTTCTCTTTTTTCTGTTTTTAACGCAAGGTTAGCCCATAAGTGGGATCCTACTGTAATTACATTCTATCAGATGATAGGGGGGGTGCTGACATTGAGTTTAGTTATTCCATTTATGAGTAAGGATATGGTGGATTTTTCAATTCCAACGGGAATGGATTTGGTGTATCTTATTATATTAGCTACTGTTTGTACTGCATACACCTTTATAGCTGCCGTTAGGATTATGAGAACACTTTCGGCATTTACAGTTGTATTAACAGTTAATCTGGAACCTGTTTACGGGATAATAATGGCTTATTTTATTTTTGGAGAATCTGAAACCATGTCTCCCAAATTCTATATTGGTACCTTTGTTATTATTTCAACAGTATTGATAAATTCGTGGATAAAGAGTAAGAGCATAAAAGAAAAAAACTCATTATAAGATGGAAAAGTTAACGTTTACACTGAGTAGCGAGTACATTGAACTCATTAAGTTATTGAAGATGATGAAACTGGTGGGGTCCGGTGGCGAAGCGAAAATAAGAATTGAAGATGGTGAAGCTTTCCGAAATGGAGAAGTAGAAACCAGAAAACGTGCTAAAATTAAAGCAGGGGAAGTTATTGTTTTTGATGAATTCGAAATAAAAGTATTGGCTGCTGAAGCTGATTAACTATTAATAGAATTAAAAAGAATCGTCATCCTGGCCAGGATGACGATTCTTTTTTGCTAATTTATTTACTCAACAATTCGTCAAAATATGCATTAATCCCTTCCGATGACGGTCTCGGAGCATTCACAGAGATTATTTTTCCCTCTTTGTCTACCATCATAAATCTCGGAATACCTCTAATTTCATTTTGCTGTATTATTTCTGACTTCCACGCTTTTTCAGCGTGAAGTTGTATCCATTCAAAGTTTTCTTTTTCCAGCATTTTTTTCCATGCAGATCTGTTATCATCAACCGATACACTCACGAATACAATATCTTTTCCTTCATATTCTTTTGAAAGTTTTGCCAGTGATGGAATTTCCTGTTTACACGGTCCACACCAGGTAGCCCAAACATCTATATATACTAATTTCCCTTTATAATCTGATAAAGAATGTGTTTTACCATCAATATCAGGGTAAGACCATTGTACTGCAGTTTTTCCGGCTCTAAGCTTTTCGAACGAAGCATATGTATCATCTATACTCTTTTGATATTCAATATCAGTATTTACTTTTGAATAGATACTATATAAGGTATCCCTTTCTTTCTCGCCTGCATAAGTGATATTGTATTTAGTGGCTTCATAAAATAACTCATTTTTTAGTTTTGGAGAGTTTAAGTCGCCATCAAGCCATTCTAAATATTTAGCAATATTTATATCATTCTTTTCTTCATCATTTAGATACTCTCTGTATTTTTCTTTTTTCACCTCCGACATGAATTTTATAAACTTCGAAGAGTATACAAAATCATCAGTGTCAACAATGGCTTTATCTATCTCATTAGATATACCTTCACCCAATTCCAGTTTTTCTTTCATGAAATAGTTGTGGTAAGGAGTATATATAGTATAGAAATAAAACTGCTCGTATTTAACGTCTGCATTAAAGCTTGTTAAAAATAAAGAATCAACTTCAGGTCCCTTAGAATATTCTTTTAACAGCTTTTTATATACTTCTTTTACAGAATCGCTTTTCGCAATAAATTTTTCGGGATTTAACTTAAATATGTCCGGATAGTAGGCTAAATCTTTAGCAAGTCTTTCTTTTTCCGATAATAAGTTATTTTCCTTCGATCCTATACCTTCAAATTTTGTATCCCTGATAAAATTTTCTTTGCTGGTAATTAAATTTAAATCAAATCCGTCTTTTAAATATAAAGAGATACTTTTTCTTCCTAGAACTAATTTTGAAAAAGTAGGTAAACCCGCTTTTTGTTCTAAACGAAAGTTTCCAAGGGAATCAGTTTGTAAAGTGTCTGTTTTTGTTTTTGACACAAGTAATACACTTTTATCTCCGATATTTTCTATTTTACCACTAACAACAGCAGCAGGTTCGTGTTTCTTTTCGATTGAACATGCAATAAATACTGATGCTGCAACTAAACTTATTAATATTTTACGCATTTGATAAAGCTTTGATTGTTTTTCTTAATTTGCTAATATATATTTTCTGCTATATCGAAATATATAAATAAATGTTAAACTAACTGCAGATATATGAATGCGCCAAATAAAACCCCAAAAACACTTAATCTTCTTTCTACTCTGTTTCTTCTTATTTCAATAATCACAATTTCGGTTCGACTAACAGGTAATGATGAGTTGGAAAATATTTTTAAACCAATGTTAATGCCGGTTTTGATGATTATTTTATATACTCATAGCAATAAGTTATCTTCAATATATTCCAGGTTAATTTTTATGGCACTGGGTTTTTCACTCCTTGGAGATATTTTCTTAATGCCACTTTTCGACAATTTCATTTTCGGACTGGCAAGTTTTTTGCTTGCCCATGTGTTATATATTATAGCGTTTGCAAAAATGAATAGTAGTTTTGTACTTGGATTGATAAAAGGTAAACTGTATTCATCAATAATATTTCTGGCATATGTGTTTTTAGTAGCTTTTCTGGTAAATAAAATGATTGATTCCAATACCGAAACATTTCTCTTAGTTGCAGTTGTTATTTATGCTTCAGTGATAACATTAATGGTGTTATTTTCAATATCGCTATCTAATAATGTTGAGGGTATTGCTACAAAAATGATTATGGTTGGAGCAATACTGTTTATGCTGTCTGACTCAATTATAGCAATAAATAAATTTGCATTTGAAGTAGATTTGTCCGGTTTATGGATAATGAGTACTTACACTTTAGGTCAATGGATGATAGCTGTTGGTAGCGTAAAAGCAGAGAGGATGCTATAAAAAAACACCCTTTCTTTATTCTTAATTACGATACCTAATCCTAATAGTTGCCTCTGACAATAGGTGCTTCAGTTGCTTCAATATCATAAAATTCATTATTGGCTATGTATGATTCGCCGTGCTGACTAATATCCAAGCCTAGTTTTTCTTCCTCTTCATTAACTCTTAACGGAGAAATAAAGTCTGTTATTTTATATAAAACATAAGCCCCGCCAAATGTAAATATGCTAACGCCTACAAGTGCTCCCATGTGAATAAAGAATGAATGATAGTCTCCATATATTAAGCCTATATCTTTGGCAAACACAGCAGTAAAGATCATACCCGAAATACCTCCGATGCCATGACACGGGAAGACATCAAGAGTATCATCAAGCTCTTTTTTGTTTTTATAATACAATGCAATATTACTAATCATCGAACTGGCAAAACCAATAAATATACTTTGACCAAGTGTAACGAAAGCAGCTCCCGGAGTAATAGCCACCAATCCAACAACTGCACCGATAGCAGCCCCTAAAGCAGAAGTTTTTCTACCCATTATTCTGTCGTATAAAACCCAGGAAATCATTGCTGCAGCAGAGGCTAAGGCAGTTGTTCCAAATGCAAGTGCTGCATCTTTGTTTGCCCCTAGTGCCGATCCGGCATTAAAACCAAACCAACCAAACCATAACATTCCTGTTCCCAGTAATACAAAAGGAATATTAACAGGCTTGTGTTCTTCGTTATTACTTTTTACAGAACTTCTTTTACCTAATATAATTGCTCCCGCCAGTGCGGCAAAACCAGCCGACATATGTACAACAGTTCCACCCGCAAAATCTAATACTCCTAATTTTCTTAGAATTCCTTCGGGATGCCATGTCATGTGGGCCAGTGGAGTGTATATGAATATTGAGAATAATACAATGAATATTAAATAACTGTCAAACTTGATCCTTTCTGCAAAACTACCGGTAATAATAGCCGGTGTAATAATTGCAAATTTCAATTGAAACAATGCAAATAGTAAAAACGGAAAAGTAGGTGCAAAATCTAAATTCGGAGAAAGCCCAACATTTTTAAACATGAAATAAGTAAATGGGTTTCCGATTATTCCTCCTATATCTTCTCCAAATGAAAGACTAAATCCAACTATTACCCAAATTATACTTACAACTCCAAGAGAAATAAAACTCTGGAGCATAGTTGAAATAATGTTTTCTTTTGATACCATTCCTCCATAAAAAAATGATAGTCCCGGAGTCATAAAAAATACAAGTCCGGTGGCAGTTAACATCCAGACAGTATCAGCAGCATTAATCGGTAATTCATTTTCGGCAACATTTGTTGGAAATAAAAACAGGCTCATCGTAAGTAATGATAATACCAGTAGAATGATTTTTTTAGTTTTACTCATAAAATTATTTTTTTTCATAATTATTGACTAAGCTCACCAATAATTAGGGGGGTGTTGTTAAAATTTAACTGTTTCGACAAATATATCTTAAAAAATAGGGGGGATGCAAGTAAAAAAACACAAATAAACAATTATTTATGTGAAATATAAATATTTGCACTAAAAAATAGGGGGGCAGTTAAAAAATAGATGTTTTTTTAAGAATTGTTCATTAAAAAATAGGGGGGTAGCTAATCCAAACTATAATTGTATTAAAAATCAACTAATGCCATTAATTCACTTTTTTTATTTAAAGTGTTAATAGAATTAAATTATGAAAACCGAGAATATATTGTTTTTCTTCGTGAAAAAGGAATAATTTATGTAAATTACGCAACAAATCAAATAAAATATCGGTAATTTGATAATATCTTATATATTTGCATTAAACAAAGTGTACTATTTACACTTAAAAAGAAATAAATTATGGCTTCAACATATCAATTAGACGAAATAGATAATCAAATTTTAGAGTTATTGATCGAAAATACAAGAATGCCTTACACAGAAATTGCAAAGAAATTAATAATTTCTGCGGGGACAGTACATGTTAGAGTGAAAAAGATGGAAGACGCCGGTATTATAAAAGGAACGTCCCTGAGCATAGATTATGGAAAAATGGGATATTCTTTTATTGCCTATGTAGGTCTGTATCTGTCAAGAACATCTGAAACTCAAACAGTCATTGAGAAACTTAAGGCAATTCCATATATAACAGTAGCGCATATAACAACAGGTAAGTTTAATATTTTCTGTAAAGTTAGAGCAAAAGACACATCTCATGCAAAAGACATCATCTTTCAAATTGACGACATTGATGGAGTTGCAAGAACCGAGAGCATGATCAGTATGGAGGAATCTATCAACGATAAAAACAGATTGATGCATTCAATTTTTAGATAAAGTACAATTAGTGTCCGATTAAAATTTAAGATCGGACATTTTTCTTCTAATTTCTTTCTAATTATTATTGAGGTTCAACAAAATGTTTATGTTCTTTAAAGTGCGCAGGTGTAACGCCTATTTTTTGTTTAAACATTCTAGAAAAGTATGAAGATGATTGAAACCCTAGTTCAAAACATATTTCTTTTACACTTTTATCAGAAGTAAGCAATAATTCTTTTGCTCTAATAACTTTTAACTGCAAGTGGTATTGCTTAGGAGACATTCCCGTATATTTTTTAAACATTTTTCTAAAATAAGAATATCCAATATTGTATTCATCAGCAAGATCCTGCATATTCAGGTCTTTATCTATATTTTCTCTTAGCGAATATCGAATTTTATTTATAGCCTCTGACAACCTGTTGTTGTTAAAGTCATCATTTTTAATATTTGCATTAATATGGCCTATAAGTTTTATAATAATAGCAGTTGAAATAGACTGGTAACTATGAGATTCTTTTTTAATTATCTCGAAAATTTTATCGTAACATTCCAAAAACTGCTCATTAATTCCTACATGAACAACAGGTTTGTTTTTGTTTACAAGAAGTTGAGAAATAAAATGATCAGCAATATTACCCTTAAAACCGATGTAATTAGTCATCCACCCGGTTTCTTCCGAGGGTTTGTATCTGTGCCATTGTCCAGGATAAACAATAACAAAACTACCCTCATCTATTTCTAAAGTAGCAAATTTATTTTCAAATATGCCTTTTCCCTTAGTTATGTATATAATCTGATATTCATCAAGAATACGACCTTCTTCCCAGCTAAAATAGTATTCTGTAGGATGGTCTTTCGAAGGGTAAATTTCGTGAGGTTTAACATGCGACTTTCCTATTGAGTCGATGTATATTCCCCATTTTTTTTCCTCTTCACTGATGGTAAGATATTTCTTAAAATTATTCATGGACTATGTTGTTAGTAGTTTTATTGAATAAGTTTTCGTTCAACATCCAAAAATCCCCTACTTTATTATCATAAAGTATCCTATTATTGTCAATATGTGCATTGAAATTAGTTAATATTAATACAATATTTGTAATATGGATACGACAGTAAATTCGATGCTAAAATATAAATATTAATCGATTTTACCAGTTAAAATTAAATTGATTATTCTGGTTTAAGAATGTTATCCTCACAAATATAGATAGTTGTAGATGTAAATTTTGTAGTGTATATGGATATTATTGTTGTTTTTGATATAGGCAAGGTTAAACGAAAGGTGTTATTTTTTAATAATAGCCTTGAGGTTGTGTATAAGGATGAAATAAAGATTAAAGAAAAGTTAAACGAAAACGGAATCTTAATTGATGATGTTGAAGGTGTTGTAGATTGGGTTTATAATGTAATTGATTCAACAATATCAAAAAATGTTTATACTATAAAAGGAGTTAACTTTTCTACTTACGGAGCTTCTTTGATATATCTAAACGATGAAGGAAAAAAGCTTGGTTATTTGTATAATAATATGATGTCATTACCTTATAGCTTTGGTAGAGAGTTATACGACAAACACGGAGGAGTATTTGAGTTTGCCAGAAAAACGTCTTCTTCTCTACTGGGGTTTCAAAATTCAGGCTTGCAGTTGAAATGGCTAAAGGAGGAGCGCCCCGATACATATAAGCAAGCTAAACATGTATTGCATTTTCCACAGTATCTGAGCTATTTATTTACAGGTAAAATTGTAAGTGAGTTTACAACGATAGGTTGTCATACCGCAATGTGGGATTTTGAAGAAAACAAATATCATAATTGGCTAAATGATATTGATATAAATATACCTGAGCCCGTAGAAACTAAACAAAATCACACTGTAAATTATAAGGGGCATGAATTTAAGGTAGGTGTTGGTATTATGGATGCTATGGCCGACTTACTCCCATATTTAAGTACTGATACGGATGAGTTTTTGATGTTATACACTAAGAGATGGTGTGTGGCAATGAACCCTTTTAACCGTGAACCGCTTACACCAAAAGAAGTGGAAAATGAGTGTTCATGCTACCTTAGCTATAATAATGATCAGGTAAAATCATCACGGTTTTATTTAGCACATATTCATGATGTACATGTTGAGAAAATTGCAGAACAGTTTAATGTTTCAGTTGATGAAATTGAAAAAGTTAACCTAAATGAAGACGTTTTAGAAGAACTGGCCGATAATGTTAGTGAAGAAAGAATGTTTTTTGTTGATGGTATTCCCGAAAATTACATAGATACATATGTTGATATATCTCTTTTTAAGAATTATAAAGAAGCATATCATCAGTTAATGATCGATTTAACACGTATTAATATTGAGTCTATCGAATTGGTGATTCCTGAGAGTGATCACTCAAATAAAATATATGTTACAGGACGATTCTCGTATAATGATATTTATATGAAACTTTTGTCGGGGTATTTTATGGATAAAAGGGTTTTTACATCCGAAATTGACAGCCCCGAAGCTTTGGGAGCGGCATTGATGTTATATGATGAAATATTTCCGGGTAATGAAGTTAAGATTGATCTGGGGTTAAAAGAATGGAAGTCGGAAGTAAATTTGGAGGAATATTAAGAGCCAGTGAATTGTATTTTGTTATAAATAAAAAAAGTCTGATAAAACGTAACAACAGTTTTATCAGGCTTTTTTTTGCGAAATTATTGTGGTTTCCCTCTTTTTGCCAGATAGTTAATGACTAGTGCCATTTAGTGCATTGCCTCTAAAAAGAAATCACCATAATATTGACTTTTGATATTTGATACATATGTGTATTGGCGTACTGTATGTAGTTGAACTAAACTTAAAATAATTTCTTATGAAAAAAAGATTTTTACAAAAAACACTTAGCAAGTTTGCTTTTGCAGCAATGCTTCTGGCAGGTGGGGCTGCTTTTGCAGATGCTCCAGTGATAGAGACTGTCGCTGATATAAGCCTATATACCGGACATGGGCGTACGTTTATGACACCGGGAAGTGATGCGGATGGTGACGCTCTTACTTGGAGTGTTATTGATAAAACCGGTACAGGTGTTGCAGATGGCCAGATTTTGGTTGATACTCAGTTTTGGGTAGATGGAGATCCTGCATTTATTCAGGTGTTGAATACTTGTCCTGCGGGAACTTATGCAGTAACTATTCAGTTAGAAGCAGGTGGAGAGACTACAACGCAGGATGTAAATATTGTTGTTGCAGACGGAACAGTAGCAAACGAAGTTACAGCTCCTGCTAATGGTGCGATAATTGAATCAGGAATCGAATTTACTATTGAAGGACAGTTATTTGCTTATGACCAACCAACAGTTGCAGCTACTGTTTATATGGAAGAGGTTGATGTTGATGGAAACTTGGTTGATGCCGATGGTAATGGATCTGTTTCTAAAGATGAGTTTAGCTTGAGTATTTCAGGTTTGCTAACTGGCACTCAGATTTCTGCACCCTACACTATTAACGTAGGTGATGTTTTTACTAATAGAAAAGGTTTAGAAGTAACAATTAAAGAAGATTCATATTATAGAATATTTTTTAAAGGTTGGGATGGTGCATCTGCGTGGTACACTGATGCCAGAATTGGAAATATTGCTTCTAAGTTAATACAGTTCTCTCCTGCGGTTGGTATTCCTACTATACCGGATGTAGTATTTGAAGGTGAGGATGATAACACTATCGAAATTGATGGTGGAGAGTCTGTAACGTTGAAAGCATATGCAGTTGATACAGATTATATAGTTGGAGAAAATGGTGTTACAAATGGACAGTATCCTGATCACGTTGTGTTTACTGTTGAAAATGATGCAAGTGGCATAGTTGAAGGAGTTAATAAAGATGGTGGACCTTGGGCGGTTGCTGCTTATGACAACGCCTTGTACACTGGATTTTATGTTATAAATACTAAAGGTCTTGCTGTTGGAACATATACATTTGATGTAGTTGCAACAGATGAAAAAGGGTCTAAGGATTCTGAAACTATTACAGTTAATGTTAATGAGGTTGCCGGTAATAACGCTCCTACACTTAATGACCCTTTATTCGTTGACAAGCCTAATGATAAAGCAGAATATACAGATTTCGAAATTGCTGTAGGTGAATCATTAAGTTTAACTGCTTTGGCTTGGGATGAAGATGCGGTGTTGGATTATGATGAAAATAATGGTTATGCATGGCTTGGAAATCTTACTTTCTCTGTAGAAAATGATATAGCAGGACTTGTAAAGAGTGTTGCTACAGAAGGAGGTCCTTGGGCAGTTAATGATCCTGTTTATGGTAGTACACTATATACCGGATTATATACAATAGAAGCTTCAGGTGTTGATGCGGGTGTTTATATGTTCGATGTTGTTTTTATTGATGATAAAGGTGCTAAAGTTACTCAAACAGTTGAGGTTACAGTTACTGGAGGTGTTGCAGGTAATACAGCTCCTATTTTAGAAACACCTGTTTTCCCTGGAGTTGCACAGTCTGTAGTTGACGGTGTAGGTGTAGATGGAAATACTATTTATGTAAAAGCCGGAACTAAAATTGAAGAATTAAAGGCTTGGGCTTGGGATACTGATGAGGTTGCTGAGGCTTTAGCTTGGTCTAGTAATGTTGATGCAACTACAGGTTTAGTTATTACATCTGTTGTTGATGGTACTGGACAGCCTTGGGCAATTGGTGATCCTGTATATGGTAATGCATTGTACACTGGATTATATACTATTGATGCATCTGCTGCACAACCTGGTACATATACTTTCGATTTGATTGTTACTGATGAGCAAGGTGTTTTCGATAGAGAAATTATGACTGTTGTTGTAACTGGTGCTCCGGTTATTGGAGATTTACCTGAAATACATGTTGCTCCTCACGCAGTAGAGTCATATGTTGGAGTTCCTGCAAAATATACTGTTGCTGTTTTCGAATGGCAAATTGATGATGATATTACTGTTACTCTTGAAGGAGCTCCTGCAGGTGTTACTGTTGAAGATTCTGGTGAATTAACTGATTTAGGAGAAGAGATTTGGTATATCAATGTAGCTGCTGATGCTGCTGTTGTTGATGCCGGTCAGTTTAATATTTCTGTTTCTGATGGAGTTAACGATCCAGTTATACATAGTGTAGAACTTGATATTCGCGAATATTCAGGAGTTGTATTAGCTAGTAGAGAAGATGTTGCTGTGACACTTAATGCTCCAGCAGGTAGTTTTGCTGCTTTCTATACCGTAGGTGATGGTTATATACATGGTACACCTGAAGAATCTTTTAGTGGATTTATTGGTCATGCAGCTGAAACAAATTTAGTTGGTGCAAATGTAATTCCTTTCCAAATACCTTCTAGTGGTTCTGTTGAAAGTGCTTCATTTAATATTACTGCATTCAGAAAAGTAGCAAATGCTACTACTATACCTGATGCTTCTCTTTATGGTGTTGACGGTTTCCGTTCTACTCCTGAAGTTCTTGAATCTGATGTTGAAAATATGACTTTGTTAGTTGAAGAGTTTATAGCTGACGAAGTATACGGTAATGGATTGGAAGAAGCATACTCTAGTAACGATGCTAGTATTGCAGCCTTTATTAATCAGCAAATTGCTGCTGGTGCAAAACCTGGTGATTACGTTTTCTTTAGTGTTGTATCAGGACCGAATATGGTAGCTGAGCCTGCAGCATGGTTATTTATTAAATATTACACAGCTGATGGTTTAGTAGCTACAGATGGTGGACATATTGCAGACGGAAGAGTTGAGGTTGCAGATAACCTTAAACCTTATTTGATAACTGAATTTACTCTTGGATTAGATGATCTTGCTACAATAAACTTCGATGTTTATCCAAACCCTGTTGTTAACGGAGAGTTTACAGTTAGACTACCTGAGGCTTCTAAAAATGTATTAGTAGAAGTTATTGATATTAATGGTAGAATGATTAGTTCTTCTATCGAAAATGGTAAAGAGTTTAAATCAAATGTAAATTTAAGTACAGGAGTTTATATTGTGAAAATTTCAAACTCTGAGTTTAGAGCTCAAAGAAAATTAATTGTTCGATAAGAATAATTATTTATAAAATAGCAAAAGGCTGTCTTTAATTAGACAGCCTTTTTTGCATTTAGATGATATCGTTAAGTGAATTTGAAATGTCAAAAAGTGATTAAATTATGCCAAATAGTGTATTGTTTACATTGCTTTATAAGTTAATATTTGTAATGTTGTTTTAATGGATGAATAGTTTAGATAGTAGAAGTTTATTGATATAAACTCAAACATATAACAATCTAAGCAACAATGATATGATTAATTAAAATTTTAAAGTTATAAATTATGAAAGTGAAATCTTTACTATTGATGGCCTTTCTTTGGAGTAGTATAACTGCTTATTCTCAGGATGAGCATGTTTTAGTAGTTGCCCCATACGATGGTACAAACATTACATTAGATAAAGTTATTTCGGGTGATACTACCAGTACCGGTGAGCGAAAAGATCTCAATAGGATTTATCAATTACAGCGGGGTGGTATTTATTTAATGGATGCTATTGTTACGGCAAATTACTCATTAAAAATAATAGCCAGCCCTGGTACTGAGCGTCCGCCAATAGTATATAAAGGATATGATGCTAATGGTATAGCTCTTAATAAATTTTTCTCTTTTGTAGGTCATGGAAATAGCTATGCTTTTCAGGATATAATTTTTAATGCAGTTAATGATAAAGGTGAATATGATAAATACTATCATTCAGGTTTATCTTTCGCAGGTGATAATACTCGCTTAGAAGTAAAAGCTTGTGTATTTAATGGTTTTCAGTCCGGTGCTATAAGGATGACAGGAAAAGATAATACAGTTTACTTAAGCGATAATGTTTGGCGAAACGGAAATGCAAAGTATCATCCTTTTGTAGGTCAGCAAGGTACTTATGGAGTATTTCCAATGGATACTTTGGTCGTTACAAATAATACTTTCTTTAATAATCATGGATATAGCTTATTGCATGGTACAGGGTCAGGGTTGATTGATTATGCAGTTGTTGAGCATAATACATTCTATACATCTTTGGTTCCGGTATTGGAATTACGCGAGATGATTAATCTTAAAATCAGAAGTAATATATTTTACGGTATTGCTGCTTATGGGGATACTGAATTATCGAGAAGTGGTAACTGGTATGTTAATGATGGAGAATCGGCACTGAGTACAATGTATTTTACAGAGGTATCCGGTAACCAATTGTTTTCGTTAAAGCGAATGAGAGAAAAAGATAGGAAAATTTCAGTGACAAACAATGCCTATTTTACTCCTCAGGCTATAGAAGACTATAATGGTAAATCTTATACCGATGCAACAGGTGGTGTTACAGAAGTTACAGGAACTGTTTGGATGAACGAAAAGGTACAGGCAATGTTTGACAATAGTACAGCTTATCCTTATTTTGATGATAGTGATAATTATAATGCCGATCCGGGATTTAAGTCAGTGATGGCCGGAGGTAAGGATGTTAATGATTGGGTTGTTGATGAACTTGCTTATGCCTGTGTAGAATATCGTGAAACTATGGACGATCCAACAAAGGGATGGGGAGCATGTTCGTCTCGAAGAAATATAGATGAAGATCTTGTAGGCGAATATGATATTCTTAGAATTCAATGGCCATTGGTTGAAGGAAATCATGAAATAACAAACCCTAACTTACTATCTGCTGGACATGATGGACTTCCGGTAGGAAATCTTAATTGGGATTCAGCTTTGCGTAAAGAATACGTACTGCCTGATGGAATTGGAGGTATGCAAGGATTAGGTATAGGTGATTTTGTAAAAACTGCTGAGCAGTATAGCCTTTCTAATTATCCAAACCCTGCTAATAATTTTACTACAATATCGTTTAATCTTCCTACAAAACGAGAGGTTAAAATATCTATTTATAATTTGTTGGGACAAGAAGTGGAAGTAGTTGCTCAGGATGAGTTAAGTAAAGGGCACCATGAATTAAATATCGACTTAAGCTCATATTCTGTAGGCTTGTATTTATATGTTCTGGAAACAGAAAACGGTACTCAGGTTAATAGAATGATAATCCAAAAGTAACTTTAATAATAAGTTTATTAGTTGTTTTAATGACGGTAATAATCTTATTTAAAAATATATATTATGAAATTAATAAAACTCAGAAGTTTATTTACATTCCTCCTGTTCTTGTTATCATTCTTATTTACTGATTTACATGCTCAGGATGCGTACATAAGTGGTGTGATTACTGATAAAGCAACCGGAGAGACCCTAATTGGTGCTAACGTAGTTGTAGAGGGAACATCTATAGGTGTAGCTGCCGATTTAGATGGAAGCTATACTATAACTGGTGTTACTCCGGGTGATTATATATTATGGGTGTCTTACATTGGTTATGCAGATGCTAAAATTCCTATTTCTGTTGCGGCTGGTGAAAAGCTAAAAAAGGATGTTTCACTTTCGTATGGTGGCGCAGTTGGTCTGGATGAGGTAGTTATTACTGCTCAGGCCAAAGGTCAGGTTAATGCCATAAATCGTCAGTTGAATTCAAAGTCTATCAAGAATGTTGTTTCTGCCGAGAAAATTCAGGAATTACCGGATGCAAACGCAGCCGAAACTCTTGGTCGTTTACCCGGGGTTTCAGTAAATCGTTCGGGAGGTGAAGGTAGTAAAGTTGTTGTACGTGGATTATCTCCTAAATATAACAAAGTAACGATGGAAGGTGTATCTATGGCAGCTTCCGGAGATGATCGTAGTGCAGATATTTCTATGATATCGCCATATTCTCTTGATGGTATTGAGGTTTATAAAGCTGCAACTGCCGATAAAGACGGAGAATTTGTAGGTGGTATGATCGAGTTTAAATTAAGAGAAGCCCGTTCAGGTTTTAACGCTGATGTTGTTGGACAAATGGGCTACAATGACTTAAAAGGAACTTATGATGATTACTTGGTAAATGCAAGTATTAGTAACAGGTTTTTTGATGATAAATTTGGAGTGTATTTTCAGGGTAATATTGAAAAACGTAATCGTAGTGCCAACACAATGAAAGGTGATTACGATGTTTGGACTACTGCTGCAGGAGGAGAATATAATAAGGTTAGAACAAAAGGAGCTTCTCTTTCTGATGTTATCAGAGAAAAGAAACGTCAGGGAGCTACTATGGTTTTGGATTATA
This sequence comes from Bacteroidota bacterium, assembly GCA_039714315.1. Classification (NCBI taxonomy): domain Bacteria; kingdom Pseudomonadati; phylum Bacteroidota; species Bacteroidota bacterium. Next base: position 26,162 of record JBDLJM010000008.1, read on the forward strand.
GAATAAATGAAGGTTCTATTAAGTTTATGAACTTTTTCAGTAATAGTAATACAAGTAAAGATACTTATACTGATAATGTATCTTCTGATTTAGAAGGTAGTAATTTATATAATATTATTTCCGGTCAAAGGGAATCTTCTGAATTAATGAACTATAGTAATATTTTGGCTTACGAACAGCAATTCAATAAGTTGAAAGTTGAGTCTAAGCTATCTCATTCTTACTCAGAGAATATAACTCCTTTTCAATTAGAAGGACGTTATTTTCAAGGAAATGGAGTGTTTGATAATCCAGATTTCTTATATGACCAAGTTGCTCCAGCAGTAGTTTTGGATAGTGCAATAATTGATCCAAAGACGGCTTATTTAACTGATGTAGTTTCTAAGGATGTTACAACAAACGAGCGTCAGTTAGCCGGGACATTAGATTTAACTTATGATTTCAAAATTAATGATCAGATAAATGGATTAATTAAATTTGGAGGTAAGTATCGTACAAAACAACGTTCAAAAGATAAGAATGGTTGGGGTGCTAATACGTCAATATCCTCAGCCGTTGCAACTGCACCAATCTGGGATGTAAATAACTCTGAATTTGATGAGTTAAGAGCTAGATATATGGCAGAGAATCCTGATGCTGATATAAATAATTTAGATGGATTAATTTTTTATTATTTAGCTGATAACCCTGATTTTGATCATGAAAATTATATGAACGGGGATTATACTATGGGGTCAGTAGTTGATTTGGATTTATTAGCTGATATGCACTCTGCTATGTATGATTACGAGAAAGAAGGAGCGAGTACTTTTACTTATGCAAAGACTTCTCAATCGTGGGATTATCACGGTACTGAAGAGTATAAGGCTGGTTATGTTATGGCAGAGGTGAATTTGGGTAGTAAAATTAAAGTTATTCCCGGTGTTCGTTACGAAAATAATACTACCGAATATACAGGTGTTTATGGTGAGACAGATATAGCATTTAGAGAGAAAGTTTATAATAATGTTAGAGATACTACTGTAGTACGAAATAATGCATATTTTTTACCGAGTATTCATCTACGTGTAAAACCTATCGATTGGTTTGATGTACGTGTTGCATATACACATACTTTATCTCGTCCGAGTTATTACCAAATTGCTCCTCGAATGGATGTGGATGATATTAATGTTAGTTTCAACAACAATCAATTAGTACCGGAGTATTCTAAAAACTGGGATGTTTATTTCTCTTTCCACTCAAATAACTTAGGATTGTTGACAGTAGGTGGTTTTACAAAGGCAATCGAGAACATGATTTTCGATCCGGGATATCAAACACTAAGCGATCCTTCAGTTTATGGTCTGCCGGCTTCGTATGAAGGTAAGATTATTAGAACAACTATTAATAGCGATAAAATAGCATATCTGTCAGGTTTAGAGTTCGATTGGCAATCTAACTTCTACTTTTTACCAGGAGCTTTAAAGGGACTGGTTATGAATATTAACTATACTTTCATTAGCTCGTCAGCACAATATCCGTTTACCGAACTGAAGGAGAACGGTGAGTATGAGGAAAATCCTTTTACAGGAATTTTAACACCTTTAAAAGAATATTTTGTTGATTATTATGAGGCGCCATTAGTTGATCAACCTGAACATATTGTTAACATTGGTTTAGGGTACGACTATAAAGGCTTCTCTGCCCGTGTATCTATGCTTTATCAGTCTAGAATATTTAAAGGTTCTAATCAATGGAGGGAGCTGTCTTCTTATAATAAGGAGTATTTACGTTGGGATTTTACTGCTCGTCAAAAACTGGGACATGGATTTGAAATATTTACAAACGTGAATAACATTACAAGTGCGAAAGATGTTACGGTTATTAGAGCTACCGGTTATGATAAAGCTATCTCAAACTACGGTATGACTGTAGATTTAGGTCTTAGATGGAGACTATAACTTTATAGAACTTAATATATACATTAAAGGGAGGCCAATGGTCTTCCCTTTTTTTTGCCAATTTGTTAATTACTATTATCATTTAGTGTATTCTGAGGAACTTTAATTCTGAGTATTATTGTATTAGTAAAAAGCGAAAGGTAATTACCCTTAATAACAAGCAACTAATAGTTGTATGAATTTAATTTTAAAACTAATTTCCTTAATATTATTTTCACTGATAATAGTGTCGTGTAATAGCAAGACTGAAGAAGAAGTATATTCTAATTCTTTGGAGGTGAATTTTGAAGAGCAGAATGCATTGTCAAAATGGTTGACAAACGATGATGCCAACTGGAAGATTACAGAAGAAAATGGAGTAAGAGAATTGAGTTTATTGCGAAAAGGAGAATTTGGGAAAGTACGTAAACCATCTTCTTTTGCTGCTATTAAAGGACTTGATGTAACAGATTTTGAACTTACTCTCGACGCAAAAGTATTATCCGATTCTACTATAGTTGGACGTGATGCTATAATCTATTTTGCTTTTCAGGATCCGATGCATTTTTACTATGTTCACCTTTCTAACGATAATCACAAGTATCATAATATAATCGGAATAGTTGATGGAAAAGATCGTTTGCCTATTACCGAAAAGTTTAATGATGATAGTAAAAAGCGTTTCTTCGATTACAACTGGCATAAAGTAAAAGTTGTACGTAACCTAGCTAAAGGTTCAATTAAGGTTTATGTAGACGATATGAAAAATCCAATTCAGAATATAATTGACAAAACATTAACTCATGGAAGTGTTGGAGTTGGGTCGTTTGATGATTTTGGGAAATTTCGCAACATAAAACTTAAGTACAATAGAAAATAATAAGTAGTAAATAAATATCTATTAAGTAATTCAAAATGAATATAAAATCTATCAAAGAAATAGCGTTAAAGTTTGCTTTAATGTTTGCAATTTTAGGAGGAGCTTCATGTTCTCAACAAGCAGATAAAAAACAAGAGATTGTTAAGGTTGCTGCTGAGGCTAATGGAAATTACGATGTAATTTCGGCTAAGGAAGAAAAAGAAATTAGAGATGCTCATAAATCAGAATCTGCAAAATGGAAAAACGGATTGTCTCAAGATCCAAATTATTTTCCATTAGCAGTATGGCTACAGGATGCTAAGTATGCAAAGCAATACAAAGAAATAGGGATTAATCTTTATGTTGCTAAGTGGGGTCCTGTGACCGAGGATTACCTTGCGAAATTAAAAGAAGCAGATATGAAAACTATTTGTGGATTAGATGAGGTAACTAAAAAACATATAGATAATCCAACAATTGTCGGGTGGCATATGTTACCTGATGAGCCGGATAATGCCCAGCCTGCAAAAGAAGGACACGGGTATGGACCTTGCCAGGGACCGGATGAAACAAAAATGACTTATGATGCTATAAAAGCAATTGATGATACTCGTCCTGTATATTTAGGATTAGGAGTAGGTATTGCTTACCACCCATACCGTGGTAGAGGTAGTGAGTGTGGCGGTGATACAACTTCTTACCCTCACTACACAAAAGCAGGAGATATTTTTGGATGGGATGTATATCCTGTTGCAGGACCACCACAGCCACGTGCAGCCGGTGACTTCGGATACATAGGCTACGGTATGGATAACATGGGGCGTTGGGCTCACGGTAAAGATACCTGGATGGCTATTGGTACTACTCGTATTCGTAAAACAGGATTAATGCCAACAGGTGACGATGTACAGGCAGCAGTTTGGATGGCATTAATTCATGGAGCAAAAGGTATTGTTTATTTTTCTCACGGTTTTTATCCAAAATTAAATGAGATTGGATTACTTACAAACACTCCTGTAACCGAAGCTGTAAAAGTAATGAATGGTCAGATTATGTCATTGGCACCGGTATTAAACTCTCCAACTGTAAAGGGTTTGGTTAAAGTACAAGATATGCCATACGATATGCAGGTTGATACTATGGTAAAGGAGTATGATGGTTACTACTATATTTTTGCAATCGAAAATAATGGAGAGCAATTATCGGCAGTTTTCGAACTTGATAAATCGATAAGAGGAAAGAAAGCTGAGGTTCTTTTTGAAGATAGAACTATTGAAATTGGAGGTGGTATTTTTGTTGATAACTTTACTCAGAAAACTGGATTCCAACATCATATCTATAAAATTAAGAAGTAGGTCATTGTTGTTATTCTGCAGAGACAATTTATGAATCGTCTTTACGGATGGCGGATGATTCATTAATTGTCTCATGTTCGGAGCTACAAGCAAAAGATTCTTATATTAGGCTAAAGCTCCGCTCGGAATGACGGAAAATTAGATTAACCGGCTTACAGCTTTAGGTAATATACCTAAGCCAAAAGCCAAAAGCATATAAAAATGTCATATTTAGATAAATTATTCAACCTCGAAGGTAGAGTAGCTGTAATTACAGGTGGTGGTGGTGCCATTGCTAGTAATATGGCCGAAGGATTTGTGAAATCAGGTGCAAAAGTTGTACTTCTTGACCTTAGAAAAGAAGCTACTGACGAAGTAGTTGCTAAACTTTCAGAATTTGGAACTGTAGTAGGAAAAGCAGTTAACGTACTTGAAGAGGGGGTGTTAAAATCAGTTTTAGCTGAAATTATCGAAGAGTTCGGAAAGGTTGATGTACTTATTAATGCCGCCGGAGGAAATATGCCTGGAGCAACTATTGGTCCTGATCAAACTATTTTTGATTTAGATATGGAAGCTTTCTCAAAAGTTACTACACTAAACCTTGATGGTTCTGTACTTCCATCTTTGATATTTGGAGAACAAATGGCTAAACAAGGAACAGGTAACATTATAAATATTTCATCGATGGCTGCCGATAGAGTACTTACTCGTGTAGTTGGATATTCTGCTTCAAAAGCTGCAATAACAAACTTTACAAAATGGATGTCGGTTGAAATGGCTCAGAAATTCGAAGGAAATATCAGAGTTAACGCTATAGCACCCGGATTTTTTGTAGGAGAGCAAAACCGTGCTTTAATGCTAAACGAAGATGGTTCGTTAACCGAAAGAGGAAATCAAATTATTTCGAATACCCCAATGGGACGTTTCGGTGATTTGAGCGAAACTGTAGGAGCAGCATTATTTTTAGTATCAGATGCAGCTAAGTTTATTACAGGTACTGTAGTTCCTGTTGATGGTGGATTTAGCGCATATAGCGGGGTGTAACAGATACAGATATAGACGCACAGCCGTGCGTCTCAACAATATAGACGGCATGTCTAAACAAGAAAAAAAATGGCATTAGAACAAACATGGAGATGGTACGGCCCGAACGACCCTATCACTTTAGCAGAGGTAAAGCAAACAGGAGCAACAGGTATTGTTTCTGCTTTATCGCATATTCCTAACGGGGAAGTTTGGACGTTTGAAGAAATAAAAAAACGTCAGGAAATTATTGCGGAGGCAGGTTTAACTTGGTCGGTAATTGAAAGTATTCCTGTATCGGAAGATATTAAAAAGCAAAGTGGCGATTATAAGCAGCACATCGAAAACTACAAGCAATCGTTAATCAACGTTGGTAAATGTGGTATAGAAACGGTTTGTTATAACTTCATGCCTGTGTTGGATTGGTCGCGTACAGATTTAATGCACCAATTCGAAGATGGTTCTTTCGCTTTGATGTTTAACCCAACGGCTTTTGCTGCTTTCGAATTGCATATTCTTAAGCGTAAAGGTGTAGAGGCAGAGTATTCAGAAGAAGAGAAGAAAGCTGCTAAAGACTATTACGAAAAACTTGACGATTCGGCTAAATTCGAACTTACTAAATCAATTCTAGGAGGTTTACCCGGATCGGAAGAGTCGTTCAGTATAGAGGATTTCCAAACTGTACTTGATGCTTATGCCCATATTGATGCTGATAAACTTCGCGAGCACCTTTATTATTTCTTGAGAGAAGTAATTCCGGTTGCTGAAAGTGCAGGAGTTCGTATGGCTATTCACCCTGATGATCCTCCAAAACCATTGTTAGGTTTGCCACGTATTGTAAGTAATATCAACGATGCAAAAGCACTTTGTGCTGCTGTTGATTCGCCTTCAAACGGAGTTACTTTATGTACAGGTTCGTACGGTGTTGGTGTTGAAAACGACTTGGTAGAAATGACTCGTGAGTTAGCCGACAAAATTCACTTTATACACCTGCGTAACGTATCGCGTGATGAAAGCGGATATTTTATGGAAGATAACCACATGGTAGGTGATGTTGATATGTACGGTGTAATGAAAGAGTTGCTTATTGAAGAGCGACGAAGAAAATCCGAAGGAAGAGCTGATTGGCAAATGCCTGTTCGTCCTGATCATGGACACCTTATGTTCGACGATATTAAAAAACAGAAAACAAATCCGGGTTATTCTTTATACGGACGAATGAGAGGCTTAGCTGAAATTCGCGGGCTGGAAATTGGTGTTGAGCGTTCGTTAGACGAAAAATAAAAAGATGCTCACCTTTATTTGTTATGCATTGTGATAGAGATTAAAAAATATACTAATACTATTTACAGTTTTAACTGTATGTTTATTATACCAAATGAATTTCAGAATGCACTACTCAAACGTTTGCTTGTGATAATTTGAGCCTTATTACTATCGTCAAACTTCCTAAACTGGTTTACAATTGATAAAACAGATCTTTTTGTATCTGTAGGATGTTACTATGTTGATTTGGTTTATTATATATCTGAGCTTAAGCCAATCGAAGTTTTCGAAGAAGCTGTTGATGAGGTTTTAGGATAACGCAAATAGTAGGGGTGCAACTCAAAGTCGCACTCCAACTATATTTTGTACACACATTTAGTCACGGTGTCGCTTTGGGAGATGTCGTGATTTTTTTTAAATAGAAAAGAATGAAAGAAAAGAGTTTATCAGGAGGTTTAATAGAGCTTAATTTAGCAATGTTGTTTATGAGCACCTCCGGTATGCTTGGACGTTATATAGATATGCCAACTCCTGTAACAATAGGGTTAAGGGCTTTATTTGCAGGTATTATTCTTTTGTTTTTTATTAAACTGAAAAAATACAATCTGAAAATAAAATCAGAAGACCGAGGAAGAGTTGTATTTGGTGGATTACTACTTGGTTTACATTGGGTAACTTACTTTTATGCATTACAATTGTCGAATGTGGCTATAGGTATGTTGTCGTTATTTACATATCCTGCTATTACTTCTATTCTGGAAGGGCTTGTTATGAAAACCAGAATATTGAAGACTCATATTGTACTTAGTTTAATAGTTTTGGTTGGTATTTATTTTCTAGTACCTGAGTTCGATATTCAGAGTGATAATTTAAAAGCAGTTGCTTTTGGGGTGTTTTCGGCATTTAGTTACTCTTTGCGAAATATCTTGATGAAAACTAAGGTCAATAAATACAATGGTTCGGTATTGATGACCTATCAAATGTTTGTAATAGCAATTGTGTTATTGCCATTTTTCTTTGTTTTAGATACTTCAAAAATTGTAGAATTTATTCCGGCAACAATTGTTCTAGCATTGTTAACTACATCAATCGGACATACATTATTTGTTTCCAGTCTAAAATATTTTTCAACATCAACAGCTAGTATAATAAGTAGCACACAGCCTGTATATGGAATTGTTTTGGGAATGATTTTTCTGCATGAATTTCCAAAGTCAACCACAATTATAGGTGGTGTTATTATTATATCTACAGTATTAGTCGAAAATTTACGTTTATATTTTTCCAACAAAAAACTTAAAAAAGTATGAGTAGTTTAGATGTAGAGGAGCCTGCATATACAAAGCATATTGTATGTATCTTACGACTTTCTAGAAAATAATCCAGAAAAAAATGAAAGGTAATCTATTTTTAAAATTAAACTAACACACTGTGGGCTTGCTACGGGGATTATTTACTGAAAATTATTATGAAAAACCATATTACTGTATTGGGGATATTTTTTTTAACATTTATTGGATGTGATACTGATTTAGTTACAAAAGTAAATCACGATAATGCAAAACTCCAATTTATGGGGCGTATTGCTCAAAGCGATTCTACTTCCGAATTGTATTGGTCCGGAACATCAGTTGAAATAGTATTTGAAGGAACAGAACTTTCTGCAACACTTAAGGACGGTGGTAAAAATTACTACAATGTTATTATTGATAACGACAGTATCTACACTCTCGATTTAGAAAAAGGGAAAAAGAAATATAAGCTTGTCGAAAGTTTAGGTGAAGGAAAACATTCTGTTAAGTTATTCCGCCGTACAGAATGGACTTATGGTAAAACAAGTTTTTATGGTTTTAGTTTCGATGAAGCCACAGAAGTTTTGGCGATAGCTAAAAAACAAAAAAACATCGAATTTTACGGGAATTCTATTACAAGTGGTTGGGCTGTTGAAGACTATTCAGGAAAAGATAATGCTAAAGGAACAAACACAAATAATTGGTATAGCTATGCAGCAGTAACGGCTCGTCATTTCGATGCTGATTATACATGTATATCTCGTGGAGGAATTGGTGTTACAGTAAGTTGGTACCCTATGAGAATGTCCGAAATGTACGATAGATTAAATCCGGATGATGCTAATAGTAAATGGGATTTCACAAAATCAACTCCCGATGTAGTGGTGGTTAACCTTCTTCAAAATGATGCTTTTTTAGTTGTAAAACCAAACAATAACCAGTTTAAAGAGCGTTTTGGTGAAACAGCTCCAACAGATGAATTTTTGTCGAATGCTTATGCCGATTTTATTTCAACAATACGAGGCAAGTACCCTAATGCCGAAATTGTTTGTTTGTTGGGGAATATGACAATAACTCAAGAAGGATCTAAATGGCCGACAATTGTTGCTAAGGCAGTAAACTCTTTGAAGGACGAAAAAATCAGCACTGTTTTTGTGCCGTATAAAAATACGCCGGGACATCCACGAATTGAAGAGCAGCAGATTATTGCTGATAGTTTGATATCAAATATTAATAAAAATATAAACTGGAACTAACCACACGATGTAAATTGCACGATATCAAGGCTATTATACTTAACGACATAGCCTACTACCACAAATTGACAAATAGTTATACGTAATTGTCAATTTGTGTATTGTAGCCTAATTAAGATAAATTGTACTTTGGAATAAAAATTTAATGTAAGCTATGTACACTAATCTTAAGGTGTTTAAACTCCAAAAAGTAGTTGCTTTTGCTGTTGTTTTTGTAATGACAACTACTGCATTTGCACAACAAAACAATAAGTATTTACAAGCCGATTATTCAAAGTCGCTCGAGGCTATTTGGGATAAAAAAGAAGTGAAAGATTCTAAAATTATCGATGATTGTGAATCATTGGAAGGATGGGATTATGGAGCTTTGGGAAAGGCAGAATTATCAAGTAGATATTTTAAAAGTGGAAAAACATCAATAAAACTTACTTCGCCTGCTGAGTATAAAGACGGTTCGGAATATCCTATAGCCTATATGGAGCGATTTATGAATGGCGCTAATATAGAAAAGTACAATCGTATTGCTGTTTGGATTTATGCCGAACATAAAAATGCTGATTTCTTTTATGTGTCTATAGAGTTTAAAAACGATGGAAAAGAAAAAGTTCCGCAAAGAGTTCGTAAAGCCGGTAAAAATTATGTAAAACTAGAAACGGGAAAATGGAATAGAGTTTATTGGGAAATACCTTCTATGCCCCGCGATAAAGTAAAAGCAATAGCATTTGTATATACTATAAAAGGGAAGTCATTTAGAGGAGTAGGAGATGAAGTTTCTATTTATGTAGATGATTTTGAACTTCAAAAAGTAGATGCTGATATAGATGAGAGCTGGAAGGTTGCACCCGGAAAAATTGCCTATAGCCACAATGGATATCTACCTGAATTCGAAAAAACAGCACTTGTAAATAATGTAAAAGCAAAGGAGTTTTCGATTGTTGACGTAAAAAGCCATAAAGTGGTTCTTAGCAAAAAAATAACTGCAAAAAACACCCGTTTTGGAAAGTTTCAACTATTAGATTTTTCGGAATTAAAAAAAGAAGGAAGATATAAGATTGTGGTTGGAGGTTTAGAGAGTAAATCTTTTGCAATTGGAAAAAATATTTGGGAACAAAGTATTTGGAATAACCTTAATTTTTGGAAAGCCGAACGCTGTGGTCAAACTGTAGATGGTATTCACGGTAATTGTCACGCCGATGTGGTTTGTGAACATAACGGAAATAAGATTGTTGTAAATGGAGGTTGGCACGATGCCGGCGATTTAACTCAGATGATTTACAATACTGGCGATGCAGTTGTAGCAATGTTGGAGTTGGCATCAAAGGTAGAAAAGTTGAATCCTAAAATGTATAATGCTTTTGTAGATGAAGCAAAATGGGGATTAGACTGGATGTTGAAAACCCGTTTTGAAGATGGTTATCGTCATACTTTCGGAGGAATGTCGAAATATACTGATGGAGTTATGGGTACAAGTGACGATATTGTTTTTGAAGCTAAAAACCTTCCTTACGATAATTTTTTAAGTGCAATGGTATTGTCAAATTCAGCATTGTTTTTTCAAGAAAGTAATCCGGTTTTAGCACAGCGATGCAAAGAAGCTGCAATTGAAGACTGGAAATTTGCTACAGAAGGAATTACAGAGCTAAATGTAGAGCTTTGTGGAAATGCAACAATAGCCTCTATTAACTTATTCAATCTTACTAATAACGGTAAGTATAAAGCAAAAGCAATAGAGTGGGGTGATGTATTGGTTGAAAGTCAACAAAAAGAGAAAACAAACTGGAGTGTTCCTTTATCAGGATTCTTTTATAAGTCGCCAAAACACGAGCAAATTTTACGATATAATCCAATAGGGATGGATCAGGCTCCGATTATTGCATTAAATAATTTATATAAAGCTTTTCCTGAAAATCATGATGCAAAAAAATGGTATAACTCCCTAAAACTTTATGTGGAGTATATTAAAGAAACTTCGAAATTGTCTAATCCATTTGAGATGATTCCTCAATCGATATACAATGTAAATGAAGTTCATAAACCTAGTGTTTACGGATTTAACCAGTCAACTTTGGCAAAATATAAAAAGTACGAGGATAAAGAGCCAATGTATGTAAAACAGGTAGAAAATGGATTAATACTCGGGGATGGGAATTATTTAAAAACCTTTCCGGTTTGGTATTCGCACCGTGGAAGTGCAGGAATTCAGCTTTCTCAGGCAAAAGGACTTTCTGTGGCATCGAAGCTAGTAGGCGATAAAGCCGGGCAGGAATTAGCAGTAAAACAGTTGCAGTGGATAGTGGGGCGTAACCCATTTGCGCAGAGTACTGTTTATGGCGAAGGATATGATTTTCCTCCAATGTATTTTGCATCATCTGGTCCTTTAGTAGGAGCTTTAGCCTGCGGTATTCAAACTTTTGCTAATAGAGATATCCCTAATTGGCCTGCAGCAGCTTGTTATAATTATAAGGAAATTTGGACTCATACCACATCGAGATATTTGTGGTTGATTAGTGAATTTATCGATGTTGATTTGCAGTAGTAAATGGATCATTTAATTGTGTAGGATTGTCATTTAGTGCATTGCTATTGTGATTTGATCTTTGTTATATTGCATAATAAATTTTTATAGAGAATATGAATAAGCGAATTAAAATAATAACAGTTTTTGTGTTAGTGTTCAATTTTGTGAATGCACAAAATTATGATGTTGCTCCTATGCAACCAACAAGTGCAGATATGGCTTTTGATGGTGAACAAGATTATTTTCCTCTAGGTGTTTGGATGCAACAAACTAGTAAAGTAGAAGATTATAAAGCAATTGGAATAAATAATTATACTGCTTTGTGGGAAGGTTTAACAGCTCAAAAAGAAGCTGATTTAAAAGCAGCAGGAATGCCTTTAATAGTTGATCCTGTTGGATATATACATAGTACAGGAGAAACAAATGATTATGCATTAACTTTGTCGGAAGAAGATAGAAAGTTTATTAAAGCTTGGCTTAGCCCAACTGATGAACCTGATAATCCAAAGAAAAATCCTGAAACAGGAAAATATGATATTTATGTTTCTCCCGATTCAACTTATGCAATGTACGAGCATATAAAGGAAATAACTAATGATGGAAAACCAGTGTATTTAGGTATAGGACGTGGAGTTTCTGATATAAACTGGGTAGGAAGAGGCGCAAATACCGGAAAATGGGAAATGTATGCTGAAGAAACATATGGTTATGTAACCGAAAGTGGTTCATGGATAAATGATGAAAGTACACCTGCAATAGGATTCTGTAAAGGAGGAGATATAGTTCATTATGATATATATCCTGCAAATTATATGGATAGAAAATTGGAGTGGGTACCAAAAGGTGTTGATAGTCTGGTAAGCTGGTCAAAGCCAGGAAAACCGATTTTTGTAGCGATTGAAGCTTCACAGATAAAGGATGAATATGGAGAACCAACACCAAGTGAAATTCGTACAGAAATATGGATGTCTATTATTCATGGAGCAAGAGGAGTAGTTTATTTTTCACATAGTTGGGTAGGAGGAACAACTAATGAGGATGCTTTATTGGATAATACTGAAATAGCAAATGGAATTAAAGATATAAATGCCGAAATTACTTCTTTGGCTTCTGTGATTAATAGCCCTAACGAGTCGTTTGTTCAAGCTAAGCTTGTTTATAATCCCGATTTTTATGGAACTATTGATTATGTATGTAAGTCGTTTGAAGACGATCACTACGTATTTGCGGTTGAAATGAGTAATAAAAAGAAAAAAGTAGAATTCTTTGTTCCTTCAGGAGTAACTTCTGTAGAAGTTATAAATGAAGATAGAACAATTGAAGTAGTTGACGGTAAGTTTAAAGATACTTTTGAAGCATATGATACTCATTTATATAAATTATTGCCGAGTGGAGTAAACTTGTCGGAGAACGATAAGGTAATCGAGAGAAATATAGAAATATATCCTAACCCAACTACAGGACAAGTTTATGTAGGAGAAGATACTTCGGATAATGTTAATAAAATTGAAGTTTACTCTATGCAGGGGCAACTTATAAAGGTAGTAAGTAATCAGGATAATATAGATCTTTCTTTTGCAAGAAATCAGATGTTACTGTTAAAGATATATAGTAACAAAGGTGTTAAAACAGCAAAAGTTAGTGTGAAATAAATATCATTTAAAAATGAATTATAGACCCCACTTGATAAAAAGATAAAGCTTTGTTAAGTGGGGTTTGTTTTACCAAATAAATTCTTATATATGGTTAAAAAAATACTTTATATTTTAGTACTACTCCCAATGGTTTCATTCTCTCAGGAATATTCTGAATACATGGAAAAGATTGGAGAATCATCTCGTACCAGCTATGTAATGTATACAGCCAATAATGGAGATTTGTACTATGTAGATATTGATGAAGCCGATTATCTTGATATGTTGAAGTACGAAAAAAGTTCAGGAGAAACTGTAGTTATCGCAGAGAATTTTGCCTACAGGTTTAATGATCAGGGTATAGAAAGAAATGAAGGAATCGGTTCAATTGCTCCTACAGCCGATGGAAATACAGTTTATTGTATGACAACTGACGGCCGTAATCCCGAGATATTTAAATTGGATGTATTAAGTGATACTTATGTTTCTGTTGTAAAAGTATTTGTAGAAGATCCTTTTATGGGGTTTCCTGCAGGATGGAGAATATTTAATATGACTTTAAGCGAAGATGAGAAGTCGATATTTATAGTTAATAATAATGCAAGTTACGATAATAAAGGAGTTTACAAGGTTGATATAGAAACAGGTATAACAAATAAAGTGTTGTCTTTGAGTGAGTTGTTAGGATCCGAAAATCTGTGTTTTGGAGGTGTAAATGTTTGGGATAACGATCACAACTTCTATGTTCCGGTTTGGCGATATGCTAACCCTGAATGGCCGGATTATATACCTGAAAATGATAATACTTTAAAAGTTCTTAAAGTACATGTTGAGGGAGACACCTATAGTGCAGAAAAAATTTACTTTACCGATAACGGACAAGAGGATGGAGCTCCTTTGTTACCGGGTTTTAGAAATCACTCCTGTTGGTCGGGGATTGGGGCTTCTTCACTTGGAAATATTTATATAGCTTCGAGTAACCATTATCAAACTTCGGATGGAAATGGAATTCACGGAAATGTTGCAATTTATAAGTACGATCCGGTTGCAGATAAAATGAGTTTTATAAATGATATTAAATCTGTTTCAGAATCTGTTAACAACTGGATAGGCGACGAGAGTCAGCATAAAGTACATACTTTCCTTCTGGAAAACAGTGATGGTAAAATATATTTTGCATCAGACGATTATGAACCCAGTAGTACTACTAGAGGCGGTCATGTTTATACTTTGGATATAAATACAGATGAAATAGTCGATTACAGTAAAACTCAGGATTATGTTATGTTGGAGGATTTTGCTGTTATAGATAATGGAACAGAACCAAGTGCTACAAGTGGTGTGTTCATTGAACGTTACGGGATTAAAGGGCTTTCTTTAAACTCAAATTCACCGAACGATCTATACGCTATGACTTTTTCTTATAATGATTATAATCCTTCTGATGAAAAACATGAGTTTAATTCCGGTTATGTTATTAAGCATGCAATTGATGGAGTATTAGGTATTGGTGATGAATTAACAGTAGAGCTAAGTATGTATCCAAATCCTGTTAGTAATGGTCGTTTCGAAATTAAATTTGCTCATAGTAACTTCAGCGTGCAGATATTAAATCTAAACGGACAAATTGTTTATGCTAACGATATGCAAAACGATGTGTCCGTAATTTCAACATTAAACTTGAATGCAGGTATGTATTTGGTTAAAGTTTCGACTGATGATTATAAAACGTTTACGAAGAAGCTTATTGTGAGGTAATATTTTAATTTTGATCCTAGAGTTGATGATAATAAATTATTTCTCCTAAAGTAGCCAATAATAAACTTTGTTTCTTAGAGCCTTAGCGAGAGGTGAAAAACGAACAGTAATGGAAAGCGTATCTAAAAACATAATAAATTACATCTTAAATTTCCGCAAAGGAGATTATTTGTTGGGACTGCAGGGCGTGATTAGTATTATGGGGGCATACTTTGTTGCACTGTATTTCCTTGGCACACATGAAGAAGCTCTGATGGCTGCATCGGTATCGGTATTTATGTTTATGGAGCATAAGCGATTCGGATTCAGACGTAGAATAGCCCAGTCGCTGGCAATAGTTGGTTTTCAAATTATATTGTTGGTAATAGTCTCAGTATTTTTCAGTCAACATATCTTTTTAGCTATTCCATTTCACTTCATACTTTTTTTCTCACTCAATTATTATAATTATTTTGATAGCCCCAATGCGGTTACTTTAGTTTCGATACAGTTTTTTTATCTGTTGTCTTTAACTGCTCCAATCGAATATGAATTCTTGCCTTATCGAATATTATCTATTATTATAGGTATAGCTGTGGCAGGTTTTGGTTTGCTTGTGCTTTGGCCAACAAAAACACATAAAATTATAGAGGGGAAATTAAGTAGTTACCTTCGGATAACCCGGCAAATACTGGAGTGTGAAACTGAAGAGTATATTCAAAAATCGGATGTGATTAAAGTAGATCGCGAAAAGCTTTTTGCCGAAATTATGGATTTGCTTTACGGTTTGAAATATGGCGATGTCTTTTCTACAACCAAAGGGAAGTTCTTGTTTAAAATAGCTGTAAATATCCAGATATTAAACAGCTCTTTGCATGGTTTAATAAAATCGGGCGACTATGAACTAAGCCATAGTGTCGATTCTAAATATCCGGGATTAACAGATGAGTGGAGGTTGGGGTTTATCGAATTAATAAAACTGTTCGAGAAAGCAGTTAAGGAAGATAAACACGCATTACTTGAGTTAGAAGATAAGTTTCGTGCATTTATAGAGATGACAAATAAGATAATTGGGTGGAGCGAGGAAAATGATGTCGATAAATTGAGAGTGAGATTGTCTGAAATAAAATATCAGGTAATAACTCTTATCGATTTTGCTAAGCGATTGATTTTGTTCAATCATGAGTCTGAATATAAATCGGAAGATAAATTAGATTTTCTTTTTAGATTCGATAATTTTAGAAATAATATTGTTAAAAGTTTAAGTTTTAGTCAGCCTTCGGTACGCTTTGCTTTTCACATGAGTTTATTATTGACTTTAAGTTTAGTTCTTATAGGATATTTCGATGTGTTCGAAGGTTTTTGGGTTCCTATGACCATTTTGCTTATTCTGAAACCAAATCACGGAGGTACACAAACATTGGCAGTAAAAAGAATTGCCGGAACTGTATTGGGATTGATTTTATCGTTAGGAATAATAGTATATGCTCCACAGGAGGTAATTGCACCAATAGTAATTCTTGCTGTATTTATCTCTATTTCGGTAATTAAAACAGAGTATAGTTTCGCCGTAATATTTATTACTATGAGTGCCGTATTATTGATGGCAATCGATTTTGATGCTACTGATGTATTCTTGTCGCGTTTGATAACCACGAGTTCTGCCGGAGCAGTAGTGTTACTTTCAAATTATTTCTTACTACCTAATTGGAGTAAATTCGAGATTAAGAATAAGATGGTTGCTGTATTGAAAAACGATTTGAATGCTCTTAATATGATTATTGATAAAGCTAATCGAAAACCGGTATCAAAGAACGATATCCGCTTAAGTATGCTTAACTCTTATCAGGGACGAAAACAGATAAAAGAGCTGTACACAGTAATGCGATCAGAGCCTAAATCGAAGCAGTTAAATAGCTCGATGGGTACTCAGTTTTTGGTAGCTCACGAAAGGTTTAGTTTAAATTATAGTAGGTTTATTTATGCCGTACTAACAAAGAAAGCTGGTGTAAAACTACCCTTTAATTTTGTTAAGGAAGCATTTAACCAGGCAATCGAAAATATAATTGGTCATATCGAAGGTGATAGCAATATAAGCGATGATGCACGCGAGTCGATATATAAGTTACATGCCTTCTTGATAGATTTCGAAATGAATGATTCTCTAAACAGAGAAAACCAATCATATATAAGCGATTTACGCCGAACTACTAAAAGGCTGATAGAGTTGCGCAATTTGGCAGAGAAGAAAGACTTGGTTTTTATTCAGAATTAAGTTGTAGACGGTATTATTAACCTCAATCCTATCTTCGAACTGAGCTTATTAAACCAAAAGTATCATTTAGTGTCATAAGTATGCCATTTCATTTATTGCTTTTATAATTACTTAGGTTGTACATTCGTACAAACGATTGTATTTTGTAAAATCAATAAAAAATATAGTGCTATGAATCTGAAAAACTCTGTAATAAATTTCAAGTCTAAAATTGTTAATTCAATTTTTGTTTTAACAATGTTTTTATTTGCTTCGGGGCAGATGATGGCACAAACCATTATTAATACTTCTCATTTTAAGGCATATGATGATGCCGGAGTAACAGCAAATACTACTTTTGGACGTTTAAATAATGTTGAAACATCGCTGATATTAGCATTTCAGCTTCCTGCTATTTCGGCAGAAGAATCAATATTAGATGCGCGATTACAATTAGAGATAACTACGGGTAGTCAGGCTACTTCATTCAGAGCTTTGGATATTGATGTTTTACCAAATAAAACAACTACAATTAGCAGTGCAGATATGGGTACTGGAGCTAATGCTCAAACTCATTTTATTGATGGACATGGAGTAAGTATATCTGAAGATATTTCGCTTGCAATATCACAACAAATTGCAAGTGGTAATGTTGTAGAAGGCGATTATATTGTTTTGGAGTTAAAGTTAGGTGATTATGCACCTGCCGATAAGTATGTAAAGATATATGCAACGGGAACACCAACATTGACTTTAACAGTAGGTACACCTCCCGACCCTACAGCACCAGTTATTGAGACTATCGACGATGCAACAGTATTTACCGGTTATGGAAAGAAAATTATGGTAACTGCATCTGATGTTAATAAAGAAGACCATATAGCGTTTAGCTTAGATGCAGGAAGTGCTTCGGGATTTGTAACATTATCAGATAATGGAGATGGTACTGCCCAAATATCTATAGCAAATACAACAGTACCGGCAGATGAAGATTCTTATAATATTATAGTTACTGCTACTGATAATAGTGCAGACGTATTGTCTTCGACTGAAAGTTTTGTATTAGAAGTATCGCCCGTAGGTACTGTAACAGAAATAGAGCAAAATGGAATTACCTGGACTTTGCTTGGCGATGTTGAGCAAGGTACTTATGCAAATGGCGATAACTGGGTTGTTGGACCGGTAACAGTTATTAATATTTCGCCTGAGTCGTTTAAATACGAAATGACAACCAGTGCAAGTGGTGTAGAACTTCCTGCAATTGGTTACGATTTTGGAGATGATCCTTATACATATCAACCTACTCCGGGAGAATATAGAATAGTACACGGATCGATGCTGAATCCTGTTGCTGACAGAGCGCTGAATCACGGTTGGGAAAGTGAGTTTACCGTGTGGAAAAAAGGACAAAGAGTTTATCCTGGCAATTCAGATAATTATAAAGAGGAGCTAAATGTAGCCCGTGCCGATAGAGGAGATGGTGTTTATGAGCCAATTAATCCGGGGAAACCTTTAGTTATTGAAGCGAACAATTCGTTGATGTCAACTGAGTCGTTAGATTTACCTGCTCGTCCAAATCTTAAAGCTGCGGCAGTATTAACTATTGTTTCCGAAGATAATCGTCCAAATGTTGGAGATTTTCGCCCTGCTTATTCTAGTGCCGATAAAAAATCTTATTTCAATATTTCTGATTTAGATTATTCTTCACTGGGAAATATGTCTCGTTCCGATTCATTAATGCCATTGACAAGTATTGAGGGTTATTTTGAAAGAGTGTGGTTAGACTATATTCCTGAGTGGAGTGGTGAGTTTTCTCATCCTGTTGATAATATGCAAGGTTCATACGGTGCAGCCGTAGCATCGATGATTGGAGCGGGAGCTATTGCTTTAAATACCGATTTTACTACATCATACAATGGAGGGACTCCTGCCGATGGAGAAACATACAACGATAAATCGAAGTTGCTAATGCGTATGGTACAGCTTGGTATTGATTATTACGGAGTAGTAACCGGACCTGATAATCCGGCTACAGATTTACACGATTCTCAAACAGTATTCCGCGAAAATGGAGGACACCTTACCGGACGTAAATTTCCAATATTACTTGCAGGTAAAACACTTTTGAATAATACTACAGGCGAGGCTGCTGTTATTGCCAATAAAATGTTGAATATCGCAACTGAGCACCCATCAATAGTGTTTAGTGAAGATGGACAAACAAGGTATGTTAATCAGTATGATACTGAATACTCGGCAGAACCTAAAACAGAAGGACCTAGTTCTACATCGCCAAGCGGTTGGAATTACGATTATAGAGACTGGAGTTATGATTGGGAGCCTTATGCAGTGTCAAAAGGATTGCCACTGGGGGGAGAGTATTATGGGATGCCATATACTCAGGAGGATATAGGTTTACCTGAGTATGGAATTACGTACACATTCAAACCTTTTGTATCGCACAAATATTGGAATACAGCTTATCGTAGATGTTGTACACATTCATCGATGCAGGGTATAGTATTAGCTGTACACGCTATGGGTCTGAAAGAAGTATGGGGGCACCAGGCATTGTTTGATTACGTAGACAGATTTATGTCAGTAGAGCTTCAGATTGCAGAGGTAACAGAAGCAAAAGGTTCTTTTTCTATGGCGGATGATAATAGTGTGGAATACACCGAATATCATCCTGATCTTAAATCGGAGCTGAAGATTGATAATGTAAAAGGACGTCTTCCTTTACGACCGGAAAATCCTGAATTCAAATGGAGCTATAGTCTGTATAAATCATGGAAGCATCACAGAGAAAGTTTTGGAGATGTATGGAGAAGATATGATGAGGGTGATATTTATAGTAATGGAAAAAGAAATACACTCGGATTACCTAAAAACAATATAAAACCTGAAGGTGTTAAAGTATATCCTCAACCTGTAAAAGGTAATAGTTTCACGGTTTCATTGTCATCTTCTGATGAAAAAGAACTTTCTGTAGAGATTTATAGTTTAACTGGATCATTAGTTTACTCAAGAATAGTAAATGTTGCTTCTAAGTCAATCGAAGTATCAGGAATGGGTAAATTACCTCAGGGGGTTTATGTTCTTAAAGTAAAAGGAAATGATATAAATATCAGTCAACGATTGTTGGTAGAGTAGTATTTAAGAAAATATTTGATCATAAAAAAACTCAAGATATCTCTTGAGTTTTTTTTATTTGAAGTGTCAAATAATATAGCTTATGTGTCATTTAGTTCATTGATTCTCCCCCTGTTTATCGTTATAATTGTTGTTCTAATTTAATTTTAGAATAAAATTGTAATGATGAATAAAAAAATATGGATTGTTATCCAGCTGACTGTTGTTTTGGTAACGGCCTTAGTGTTTTCGCCCTTGGTGATACCTGCAAATGTTAGTTCGCCCGAGCTATTTGGAATGCCATAC
Organism: Bacteroidota bacterium; assembly: GCA_039714315.1. Taxonomy (NCBI): domain Bacteria; kingdom Pseudomonadati; phylum Bacteroidota; species Bacteroidota bacterium. Next base: position 46,695 of record JBDLJM010000008.1, read on the forward strand.
ACTTTATGGACCGGAATTATAGCTTATTTGTTTCTGGTAGCTTTAAATTTTATTGGAGCATTTATTCACTCAAAAGTATATAGCGATGGGAATGATTAGTTGGTTTTGGATACTGAGTGCAGTATTTATTGGAGTGTTAGTACTTGTTTCTACTAAGGCTATAAAAACCAGTAAAGATGTTGACGATTTTATGTTGGCAGGATCGAGTGTTGGTGGTTTGTTGGGAACACTGACTTATGCCGCCGCTCTTTTTAGTGCATTTATATTTATTGGAGTGCCCGATTTTTTCAGGGTTCATGGAGTAGGAGCATGGATATTTTTGCCCGTAGCCGATGGTATTATGTTTTTTATGATATTTTGGTTCGGCTATCACTTACGAAAGAAAGTAAAAGAAATTGGATATAAAGGTACCGCCGGAATGATGTCGGATATCTTCGGAAATAAATGGGCGGGATATGTTGTATTTGCAGCAGCATTTTTATTTCTGATTCCTTATGTGTCGATTCAGATTAGAGGTATATCGATGTTCTTTATAGCGATATTCCCGAATGCACTTCCTCTATGGGGGTGGGCTTTGATAATAATTTCCATGATGCTTGTTTATAGTCAGGTTGGAGGATTAAAATCGATTGTATACAGTGATGCTATTCAGGCAGTGTTGTTATTGACTGTTTTGGTAATTATTGGATACAATTCTGTTCAACATTTTGGTGATATAAAAGAAATGTTTGTTCAGGTAAAGCAAACAGACCCTAAGTTATTGTCGGCCCCTGGCCCTAAGGGTTTGTTTACTCCTCAGTTTTTGTTTACATCGTTTTTAGCTATCGTTTTACTGCCGGTATCACAGCCTCAGTTTTCATCGCGAATAGCAATTATGAAAAACATGACCGAAACTTATAAAATGGCAACAGGAGTTGGAATTGTAGCGTTTTTTGTTTTCGCATCTACAGCATTAATTGGAATGTATGGTAGTGTTGTTTACCCCGATTCGTCAACACAGGAATTTGTACAGAATGCCTTATTGTTCGATCAAAGTAATTTCCTTGCTGCACTTGCAGTAGTAGGATTATTTGCTGCAGTATTATCTACATCAAATGCTCAGGTATTTGCTCTTGGATCGGAGTTTAGATCACTTTTACACGATACTGAGCTGGCAAACTTTAGATTGGCAAAAATAGCAATGATATTTTTTGGAGTAATTGTATTTGTAACATCAATTTCTATTGGTGATGAGCTTGTTTTACTTGCTCGAATGAGTTTTGCAGGTACAGCTATGATAACGCCAATAGTTTTGGTAGGTGTATTTTCGAAACAAAAGCCCGGTGTAGAAATCATTATTCTTTCGGCAATAGCTTTAGTATTATTTACTTTATCTCTAGTGAATGTAGTTCCCGAGAAAATGTTTGGTTTACGCCTTGACATTGTACTAATGGCAGTTTTGTTTGTTACATCGGTAATTTCGGTTGTATTGAGAAAAACCATGGTAAAAGTATCATAAGATAATGGTTGATGTTGTAAAATTAACGCAAGAACTTGTTGCTATAAACACTGTAAATGGAAACGAAGCCGAAACAGCTAAGTTTGTAGGCAAAATTCTAATGGATAATGGCTTTGATGTAAAGTATGTCCCGTTTAATAATGACGAGACTAGACTTAATATTATTGCAGAAAAAGGGTTGAAACCCGGCAAAGCACCTATAGTATTTACCGGACATTTCGATACTGTTCCCATTGGGAAGGAAGAGTGGTCGGTAAATCCTTTGGAAGCCACTATTATAGGCGATAAACTTTATGGACGAGGTTCAACCGATATGAAAGCTGGAATAGCGGCATTTATTGGAGCTGCAATTGAGGCTTTTGAAGAAGATAATAATGCTTATGGAGTAAAATTTGTTCTTACAGCAAACGAAGAGCCCGGATGCGTTGGAGCTAACGATTTAGTAGCTTCAGAATATGCCGAATTATTGGGAGATGCCTGTGCTATAATTGTAGCAGAACCAACATCTAATATTCCGGCAATAGCTCATAAATCGGCATTGTACATTACAGCAATAGCGAAAGGTAAAACAGCACATTCGTCTATGCCACATCTTGGCGATAATGCTATTTATAAAGTAGCGAGAGCAATTTCGAAGATAGAAAATCTGGAATTTAATGCCGAGGAAGATAAACTGTTAGGATATCCAAGCATTAATGTAGGTGTTGTTGAAGGAGGAATGAACCTGAACTCAGTTCCAGATAGAGCGAGTTTTACTATCGATGTGCGATCAACGTCTAAACTTGAAAATGACGCTGTTTTAGAATTATTACAAAAAACTCTAGGCGATGAAACGAGCATGAGCAAAAAGTTTCTCACACAGGGGGATGATAATATGCGAGTTCCATCTGACCAAAACATAAAATTATTAACAGATGAAATTGAACTTAATGTTATGGTTAATAATAGTAGTGTTTATAATGAAGTAGAATCTGATTTCGAAAAGCTTGTTTATAAAGTTTGTGGAATTAATGCCGATGATGCAGATCGACGAAAAGCACTTCCATATATGACCGACGGTTCGGTATTGCAAAAATATTACAAAGGAGTTCCTACAATTATATTAGGCCCTGGAGAGGCTTCAATGGCACACAAAATAGATGAGTATTGTTTTGTTGATAATATAGTTGAGGCAAAAGAGATTTATAAGAAGATATTAGGTGGGTATTAGGTAGATATTAAGTGGTATTAGATGGATATTAAGTGGATATTAAATGGGGATTAGATAGATATTAAGTAGGTATTATTAGAAATAGAAC
>JBDLJM010000009.1 GCA_039714315.1 Bacteroidota bacterium
TGTTAACCTTAAGTTTTGTGCTTTTAGAATATTTATAATTCTCCAAAGTATTTGTATCAAAATTACTTTTAGAGACAAATACATTTTTTTCTTTATCCCAAAGGCTATTAACAATAATGGAGGTGTCTATTTCTTTTTTAGATTTTATGGTCAGGAAAGCATGGAAATTTTCCTTATCCCAAATATTAAGCTTTTCAGAATTATTAAAAATATCCTGACTTAATTTTTTAATATCAGAAGAACTTAATTTTTTTCTTAAACCTGCATATTTTTTTCTGAGATCAGACTTCTTCATTATTTACCAATGTTAAGCGATTGTTAGGAGTTTAAAGATATGTTTAAATATTTAAAAATCACGATGATAAATATCTTTTAGCTGTAACTTTGTCTATATCCAAAAATAATGGCTTTATGTTGTTTAATGGTAATTTATAGAAAATAGGCTTATTAGCTAATAACACTTTGCGCTCTTTGCATGTTTTTTCTTTGCGCCTTTGCGTGAAATATTTAAAACTAACTCAATATGAAGGTGAAATTAAAACTATTAGACCGTTATTTAACTCTTTGGATATTCTTCGCCATGGCTATTGGTATTGCTTTGGGAGTAATATTCCCAAATATTTCTAAGATAAGTGAATCTATGTCTATAGGAACAACAAATATACCATTAGCTATAGGACTTATTTTGATGATGTATCCGCCATTAGCGAAAGTAAATTACTCTTTACTGCCAACTGTTTTCAAGGACAAAAAGGCAATGTCGCTTTCTCTTTTAATGAATTGGATTGTCGGGCCATTATTAATGTTTTTTCTGGCTATTATATTTCTAAGAGATGAACCGGGCTATATGATTGGTGTTATACTGATAGGTTTAGCACGATGCATAGCTATGGTTTTGGTATGGAACGACCTTGGCGGAGGGAGCAAGGAATACGGTGCTGCTTTGGTTGCCCTGAACAGTATTTTCCAGATATTCACCTACAGCTTCCTGGCATGGTTATTTATCACGGTTCTGCCAAAATATTTCGGCTTAGAATCGTATGAAATTGATATTTCGATAGCCGATATTGCCAAAAGTGTATTAATATATTTAGGTATCCCATTTTTAGCAGGTTTTTTAAGCAGAATTATTCTGGTAAGATCTAAAGGCGAAAAATGGTATACACAAAAATTTATTCCAAAAATATCACCAATAACTTTGATCGCCCTGTTAGCAACAATTATTTTGATGTTTAGCCTCAAAGGTGAACTGATAGTTGAAATTCCTTTCGATGTATTAAAAGTTGCTACGCCACTGATAATTTATTTTGTATTAATGTTTTTTATAAGTTTTTTTGCAGCGCAAAAATTAGGTATAGATTATAAGCGTAATGCATCAATAGCATTTACTGCTACAGGAAACAATTTTGAGCTTGCAATAGCTGTTTCTATTGCAGTATTCGGAATAAGTTCGCAGCAGGCTTTTGCAGGGGTAATAGGCCCTTTGGTTGAAGTTCCTGTACTTATAGGACTTGTTAATGTGGCTCTTTGGTTGAAGAAGAAATATTATAATATAGTATAAATAATGATTATGAAGATACTGGTATTATGTACAGGTAATTCCTGTAGAAGTCAGATGGGAGAAGGATTTTTTAAATCTTTCGATGAAAAGTTGGAAGTTGTATCTGCGGGAACAGAGCCAAGTGGTGAAGTACATCCTTTGGCTGTGAAGGTAATGCAGGAAGTTGGTTTAGATATAACAGAAGGATATCCAAAAAATGTAGATGTATTCCTCAAAGAAGAATTCGATTATGTAATTACTGTTTGTAGTGGAGCTCAGGAAGCCTGCCCGACGTTTACAGGTAAAGTTAAACAAACTGTTCACATAGGTTTCGATGATCCGGCTGAAGCCACCGGAAGTGATGAATTTGTATTATCTGAATTCAGAAGAATCAGAGATGAGATAAAAAGAGACTTTTATAAATTCTATTCAGGTCTTGATATGTAAAAAAAAATGAGGTTGACTTAACAGTCAACCTCATTTTTTTTATTCCACCGTTACCGATTTAGCCAAATTACGTGGCTGGTCAACGTTGCAACCCCGCATTATTGCAATGTGATATGACAATAATTGCAGAGGTATTGTAGACATTATAGTTGAAAATTCCTCAGCAGATTCCGGAATTTCAATAACATAATCGGCAATACTTTTAATAACCTCATCGCCTTCGGTAACAATAGCGATAATTTTTCCCTTACGGGATTTTATTTCCTGAATATTGGAAACAATTTTTTCGTAATGACCTTTTTTCGTAGCAATTACTACTACCGGCATTTGCTCATCGATCAATGCGATAGGTCCGTGTTTCATCTCTGCTGCTGGATAACCCTCAGCATGGATATAGGATATCTCTTTAAGTTTTAAAGCACCTTCAAGGGCCGAAGGGAAGTTGTATCCCCTTCCTAAGTACAAGAAGTTTGGCGAATCTTTGTAAACCCCGGCAATTTGTCGAATCTGAGCATCACTTTTTAAAGAATCTTCAACTTTAGCGGGTATCATTTCCAACTCCTGAAGTAAATTATGATATCTGCTTTCTGAAATAGATCCGTTTTCCTTACCCAGCTTCATTGCCATCATAGCCAACACAGCTACCTGAGTAGTAAATGCCTTGGTAGATGCTACTCCTATTTCGGGTCCTGCGTGTGTATATGTACCTGCATCAGATTCTCTGGCAATTGTAGAACCAACAACATTACAAATTCCGTAAACAAAAGCTCCTTTCGACTTAGCCATTTTAATAGCAGCTAAAGTGTCGGCTGTTTCTCCTGATTGGGAAACTGCTATAACTATATCTTTTTCGGTGATTATTGGATTGCGATATCTGAATTCTGATCCGTATTCTACTTCTACCGGTATTCTGGCCAAGTCTTCAAATAAGTACTCTCCAACCAAACCTGCATGCCACGAAGTTCCGCAACCAACCATAATGATACGGTTTGCATTTTGAAATTTCTCCAAATTATCACTTATCCCTGAAAGGTAAATATTTCCTTCTTCAGCAAGTAAATGTCCTCTGAGAGTATCGGTAATTGCATTAGGTTGTTCGTAAATCTCTTTGATCATAAAATGATCGAACCCTCCTTTTTCGATCTGCTCGATATCTAACTGCAATTCCTGAATATAATGATCAACTAAGGAATCATCTTTTATACTTCTAACTTTTATATCGCGACCTCTTCTGATTACTGCCATTTCATCATCTTCGAGGTAAACAGCGTTCTTTGTAAATTCTATAAAAGGTGATGCATCGGAGGCAATAAAAAATTCAGAATTATCTTTTCCTATTCCAATAGCCAACGGACTTCCAAGCTTGGCAACTACGATTTCCTCAGGTCTGTTTTTGTCAAAAACTGCAATTGCATAAGCACCCACTACCTGTGTTAAAGCCTTACTTACAGCTTTCCCTAAGGATACGTTTTCTACTTTCTTTACATTTTCAATAAGATTTACAAGTACTTCGGTATCAGTATCACTGTGAAATACAAAACCCCTATCGATCAATGCTTTTTTTATTGAAGCATAATTTTCAATAATTCCGTTGTGAATTAAAACTAAATCACCTGAATTTGAGGTATGAGGATGAGAATTTACATCGTTAGGTTCTCCGTGAGTCGCCCATCTGGTATGACCTAAACCAATAACACCATTTGTGTTAAAGTCTTTAGCTTTTTCTTCCAGATCAACTACTTTTCCCTGTTTTTTTACAAGAGTAATCTCCTCATTGTTATATAGAGTTACTCCTGCACTGTCGTATCCACGATATTCCAATCGCTTCAATCCTTTAATTATAATAGGATAAGCCTGGCGTTCGCCAATATATCCAACAATTCCACACATATAATAATTGTTTTGGGTTCGCTTTAAATAAAATCACAGGGTCTGCACTCCCTATGATTTTAGCGAATTGTTACTATGATTACTCTTCTATTTCACTGTTCTTTTTGCTATACTTAATTTCTAATCTCAAATTTTTCACATCAGGATTATTACCGTCTACTATATTAGAATTTAATTTAACACGAGAAGTACTTTCTGTTCCTGAAACAGATATAAGTCTGATCGGGTAATTATACGGATACACCTGACTATCAACACCTTCAACAGTTTGTTCTGTTTTTCCATTCAATAATTCGTGAATAAGACCCGTTATTCTAAACTTGTAGTATCTGTTATCTCCACCAAACATATATGGATCTTCTCTCATCGATCCGCCAAATGCAAGCTGATCTCTGTACTCGTCAATTATTCTCCAATCTCCTCCGTCAATTGAATCTCTGTTAAATATATACAGTTTATAAGGTACTGAAACTGCAGACTCCTTATTTTCTGTAACTCTAAAAGTTAAAGATGCTTCATTAATAACCCAATTAGAGTCTCTTAAAGCCTGTAATTGTTCTTCGTCCGAGAAAAGCTTTATATTTCCTTCAAGCCCCGACATTCCCTGTAAATATATTGCATCTGACCCTTCTAAGGTATCTCCGGCCAACTGTGCCAATAGAGTAGATCCCGGATCGGTGATTGTTGACCTGTCAAATTCATATTTATTTACTCTTGCATAGTTACTTCCAAAATACAAACTGAATCGTTGCTGAGGTAGAGCTTCCCCTTCATCATCAAGATCTTCATTAGTATAGAATATTTCTATCGAAGTACCACTGAGCAAATTGAATGAAAATATTGCGCCATCAGTACTTGTAGTATTAAAAACCAAACCATTCATATAACTGATAAAGTTTGAATTATTATCTAGTACCGAACTCCCCTGCATATCTATAATCTTAGATTGGAAGTAATCCTTATCCAAATGAGCTCTAAAAGCTGCAGGTAAGGTTGTTACTATAGTAGAATCAACATTTCCTTCATCGTCATACAAATACGATAATAAAGATATTTCATTAAAATTAGCTATAAAATTTTGATCCTCATATAATGGTGAACCTACAGTCGGTAAATCAACATTCGAGTAATAAGTAGTATCGGGATGCATAAATTTATTCATCTCTGAAATCTGAATATGCATAGGCATCAATGCATCACCGTAAACTGAATCTGTAACGTAATTTATAAAGCTTACTATAGAATCATTTCCATCAGAATCTTTTACTGTTTTTGTATCTTCCTTGCCAAGATAAGGCATAGTCAAAATTACAGAATCGATTTTAGGATTTGTTCCAAAATCAGGATTCGTACTACCTAAACCAAGCTGTGCTCCAAAAGAAGATATTGTGGTTCCAAAGACGTTATCCTTATAAGCTCCCAATAAATTAAGAGATGACCTGCTGCTAACTACTTTTTCATTTTGAGAAGTAAAAGCTAACAATTTTGTTCCTCGAAAAATACCGGTTTCAAACTTTTCTCCTTCCAGAAAATCAGATCCGATATCGTTTACATCCTTCTTACATGCAATTGTAATTACAAACAAAATTGAAAAAATAGCCAGTCCTTTGGCTATTTTTATTATTGATTTTTGACTCATTCGCGTATTAAAAAATTATCATAGCAGTTTACTATCTTAATTATTATCGATAATAAACTACATAAGCTATATGGTTAGAACCTATTTAGTTTTCTTCTAAAACTTCGTTATGATAGAAATTATTGTAAGGTTCTGCAAAAACATCTACATCATGGAAAGGTAACACCGGTAAATCAGACTTTTCCATAAAGTCATTTATATCTTCCGATAATACATCGCCTGCTCTAACAATACCATCAGAAAAACTCATAGCCAGTTTAGTAAGATTGTCTAAACTTGGAGTTTCTATTAAGTTTAATCTATCATCAGATATACCGTCAAACTTAATTTTATCTATCAGTTTGCTGTTCAACTCAGCGCTAAAACCATAATTGAAAGCCGATGTAACTATTTTACTGTCTGCAAAAGTAGGATCATCGGAATAAATAGTTTTTACGTACATAGGAAGTAAACTTGCCATCCATCCGCTAACATGAATTACATCGGGTGACCAGTTCAATTTTTTAACAGTCTCCAATACTCCTTTTGCAAAAAATATTGCTCTCTCATCATTATCCTCAAACAATTTACCTTTTTCATCGGCAACAATTGCTTTCCTTTTAAAATATTCTTCGTTATCAATAAAATATACCTGAAGACGCTCTTTTGGAATAGAGGCAACTTTTATTATCAATGGTTGATCCATATCGTTAACCACCAAATTCATCCCTGATAAACGAATAACTTCATGTAATTGATGCCTACGCTCGTTGATAGCTCCATAACGAGGCATGAATATTCTAACTTCATTATTCAATTCATTCATCTTCTTTGGCGCTTCCAAAGACATTGTAGATATTTGATTTTCAGGAAGATAAGGTGTTACTTCTGACGATACGTATAGTATTCTTCTTTTTTTCATATATGAAAAATGAAATTAATTCGTATAATTTAGCACGCAAAAGTACAAAAAGTATCCTATTTATAATAGTATTAGTATTAGCTTTGCCAAATTAAACCAACGTAATATGCATATTTTCAATTCAAAAACAGATATAAATAATTATCTGTTAACCCAAAAAACAAATAAATCATCTATTGGTTTTGTTCCAACCATGGGAGCGTTACATAAGGGTCATATTTCGTTGGTTGAAAATTCAAAAAAAGATAACGACATTACTGTTGTTAGCATTTTTGTAAACCCTACCCAGTTTAACAATCCTGAAGATTTAAAAAAATATCCTGTCAATACCGGTGAGGATCTAAAATTACTGGAAGATTTTAGTGTTGAAGTGGTTTTTCTTCCTAGTGTAGAAGAAATTTACGGAAATGATATATCATCTGAGAAATATGACTTTGGCACCTTAGACAAGGTAATGGAAGGCGAACACAGAAAAGGACATTTTGATGGTGTTGCAACAATAGTTAAATTACTTTTTGATACTGTAATTCCTGATAATGCATACTTTGGAGAAAAAGATTTTCAGCAATTACAGATTATCAGGAAAATGGTAGAAATAAAAAATCTTCCCGTAAATATTGTAGCTTGTCCTATTGTAAGAGAAGATGACGGTTTGGCAATGAGTTCAAGAAATGTACGACTTACTCCTGAACACCGAAAGGATGCTCCTTTCATTTATAAATCATTAAAAAAGGCATCTGATCTTTCAAAAAATAAATCAGTAGATGAAATTTATGAATTTATAAATGAATCATTCGCCAATAATGATTTATTTGATTTGGAATATTTTGAAATAAGAAATGAAAAAACACTCGGTAAAACGTCTGATTTCCAGTTACATAACAATTTCAGAGCGTTCATTGCCGTTTTTGCGCAGAATATCAGATTAATTGATAATATAAAACTATTTTAATTACTTTTGCTCCGACAAAAATACCTTTTTGGTATGATGTAAAGTAAATAAAAGACTTTTAAACGTTTTTTAATTACACCTAAAATAAAACATAACTAAATTTATCTATCTGAAATGAACGTTGAGGTTGTAAAATCTAAAATTCATAGAGTTACTGTTACCGGGGCTGACCTTAATTATATAGGAAGTATCACGATCGATGAAGATTTAATGGATGCTGCTAATATTATTGAAGGTGAGAAAGTTCATATTGTTAATATTAACAATGGTGAAAGACTTGTTACTTACACAATTAGAGGTGAAAGAGGAAGTGGTGAAATAAACCTGAATGGTCCTGCTGCACGTAAAGTTGCAAAAGGCGACATCATTATTATCATATCTTATGCAGGTATGGATTTTGAAGAAGCTAAGAATTTTAAACCATGGTTAGTTTTCCCTAACGAAGAGGACAATAGCCTATAACTTTAGATATTAAATTGTTTCTATTTTAGAAAAACAGTTTAATACAGATATTTTATAAAGAATATTACGAACAGGAATTTATCTCAATTTTTATTGATAATTCCTGTTTGTCTGTATAATACAGATTATATTCGCAAAAACGTTACATCAACCCGATATATAAAAAATACTTTGGATGAATAAGAAACTAATAAGTACAATAAAGTATTCTCTTTTCTTCCTGATTGGGATAGCACTGATTTATCTTGTATTCAAAGATGCGGATCCCAAACAAATGCTCACCGACTTACAAGAAGCAGATTACAAATGGATTATACTTTCATTTGTAATGGGTTATGCAGCTTATATTTCACGCGGATACAGATGGCTTCAGCTAATTGAGGCTATGGGTTACAAGGCCAAAGCAATTAATGCTATTAATTCAGTTTCTATTACATATTTTACAAACCTGGCTTTACCAAGAGCAGGAGAAGTAGCCAGAGCAACTTCTTTAAATCAGTCGGAAGGAATTCCTGTAGACAAACTTTTAGGAACCATTGTTATAGAAAGAATAATTGACATGATTTTATTGTTGTCTTTAATTTTTTTAACAGTAATAGTAAGATATGAAGATCTTATAAATTTTTTCAATACAGCTATAAGTCAAAAAAGTGGTAGTTCAGGCGAAGATTCTTCATTTTTATTATACTTTGCCATTACAATAGTTATACTAATTGTAGTAGCTGTTGTACTTAGAAACAGTATAAAAAAAACAACTTTATACGATAAAATCAGATCTTTCTTATTAGGTATTAAAGAGGGAATAGGAACCATAAAACATATGAAAAATAAAGGTATGTTTATTGCTCATACATTATTTATATGGTTTATGTATTATATGATGGTATATGTTGTATTTTTTGCAATGCCCGAAACGAGTAATCTTACTATATCCGATGGATTATTTATTATGGCAGTTGGTGCCTTAGGTATGGTAGCTCCTGTTCCCGGAGGTTTAGGGGCTTATCACGGTGCGGTAATGATAGGATTAAGCTTATTGGGTATATCAACAGATACCGGTAGAAGTTTTGCAATAATTGTGCATTCAACTCAAACTATGGTTGCTTTAATTTCGGGACCAATAGCTATTATTATGACTTCAATTGTAAAACAAAAAAGATTAAATCAAAATAATTTAATTAAAAATTAGTGAAATTATTTTATTTGAAATTGTTGCAATTATGTAATTTTAATAAAAATATAAAAACCAAATATAACCTTATAATATATAAACAATGGATTTTATTTCAAATCACTCTAATTGGGCTTTAATTACTTTAATACTGCTTCTAATTACTATTATTAATGCAGTAATAGGTATTCTTATGAAAAGGGATTTTGGTTTTATAGATAAAAAATTATCGCTTTATTCACTTATTGCAGTATATATACAAATAATCTTAGGATTAGTATCTTATATGATTTCTAAAATTACTCAAAGTGCGATGCAGGATTTTGGTTCTGCTATGAAAGATACAACACTTAGATTATTTGCTGTGGAACATCCTTTGATGATGATAATTGGTTCTTTATTAATTACAATAGGATTTATTAAAGCGAAAAAAGCTACGGCAGATACAACTAAATTTAATAAAATACTTGTCTTTTATATTTTAGGATTTATCTTGATATTATCAAGAATTCCATGGAGCGAATGGGCACAACATTAATGTTGAATACTTCTACTTAGCTCAGGACAAGTTGGTGAATTGTGAATGTTGAATTAATAATTTTTGATTATTAAAGGTGATTGAATTAAACGAAATAGTATACGAAAAGGCTGTGTTGATTGGAATTATCACTAATCAGCAAAACGATGAGCGTTCGAAAGAATATCTCGATGAACTTGAATTTCTTGCGACTACTGCGGGTGCAAAAGTTTATGGTAGAATAACACAAAAACTTCAGGTACCAAATCCAAAAACCTTTTTGGGATCCGGAAAAATGGACGAACTAAAAAAGTTTATTGAAGAAAACGAAATTGATATTGCAATTTTCGATGATGAGTTATCTCCGGCACAATTGCGAAATATTGAGAAAATAATTGAAGTAAAAATTCTGGACAGAACTAATCTTATTTTGGATATTTTTGCTCAGAGAGCTCAAACATCTTACGCCAGAACACAGGTAGAACTTGCACAATATCAATATTTATTACCCCGATTAACAAAGATGTGGACCCACCTTTCGAAACAAAAAGGGGGAATTGGTATGAAAGGACCGGGTGAAACCGAAATAGAAACCGACCGTCGTATTGTTCGAGACCGTATTACACTGCTAAAAAAGAAGTTGAAAACTATCGACAAACAAATGGAAGTGCAACGAAAAAACCGTGGTAAAATGGTTAGAGTTGCTCTGGTAGGGTATACAAATGTTGGTAAATCAACTGTGATGAACATGTTGAGTAAATCTGATGTTTTTGCAGAAAATAAACTGTTTGCCACTTTAGATACTACTGTTCGTAAAGTTGTAATAGAAAATTTACCATTTTTACTAACCGATACTGTTGGATTTATCCGCAAACTGCCAACTCAACTGGTTGAATCTTTTAAATCGACTCTTGATGAGGTTAGAGAAGCAGATATGCTCATGCACATAGTTGATATATCGCACAAAAACTTCGAAGAACATATAGAGTCGGTTAATAAAACTTTAGCTGAAATAAAAAGTAATGATAAACCAACAATACTTATTTTCAACAAAATTGATAACTACACATACGTTGAAAAAAAGGAAGATGATTTAACAGAGCATACAAAAGAAAATTACACTCTGGAAGAGTGGAAAAAAACCTGGATGGCCAAAATGGGCAATAAGGTTATTTTTATTTCTGCTACCGAAAAAGAGAATGTTGATAATCTTAAAAAACTGATGTACAACGAAATTAGAAAAGTACATATTACACGTTTTCCGTATAACGACTTTTTGTATCAAAATTACGAGGTAGAAGACGAATAGCCTTTTACTGTTAAATATTTATTAGCCACAGATTAATTTAATCCTCTAATCTGTGGCTTTATCAAATTCTATAAAAACTGTTTCTTCAATTCTACAGTCCAATTCTTTACCCTTTCATCTGTCAAATCACTTTGATTATCTTCATCAATAGCCATTCCAATAAATTTACCGTCAATCACAGCTTCTGAATCTTCAAATTCATATCCTTCACACGAAGTTTTACCGATTACATCTGCATTTTTTTCAACTAATTTATTATAAAGCTCGGCAAGGCCATTCAAAAAAGTATCACCGTGTGAATCCTGATCCCCAAGACCAAATAAAGCAACTTTCTTTCTGCTGAAATCTATATTATCAAACTCTTCAACAAAAGTCTCAAAATCATCCTGCATTTCACCGGATCCCCAGGTAGAAGTTCCTAAAATAATATTTGAAAAATCTTTAAGATCATCTAGATTAACATCAGTTACGTTAAAAACCTTTGCTATTTCGGCTCCAAATTCACCTTGTATTTTTGTCGCTACTTCTTCTGTATTTCCGGTGGTTGATCCGTATAATATAACTATGTTTTCCATTATTCTATATTTATTAATAAAAGAGAAGTTAAAGACTAATCAGACTATGCAGAGATTAAAACTAAACTCCTCTTTAAAAAAATTAGATCTTTTTCTTCATCAGATAAAAGTCAACTTTATCTTCGTAGGCTTCATTGCTAATTCTCTCATTCATTTCATCCAAATTTGCAGGAGGAGGAACTATTACCTTATCACCTTTTTTCCAGTTTAAAGGAAGCGCTACTTTATGCTCATCAGAAAGTTGTAAACCTTCAAGAACTCTAAGAATTTCATCCATATTTCTTCCAACATTAAGAGGGTAGTACATTATTAATCTGATTTTCTTTGACGGATCAATAAAGAAAACAGCTCTTACTGCTGCCGTTTCATGTTCATTTGGCTGAAGCATTCCATATTTTTTGGAAACTTTCATATCCAGATCGGCAATAATCGGAAAATCGAAATACACTCCTGTTTTCTCTTTTACATTATTAACCCAGGCCAAATGAGAATGTATACTGTCAATACTCAATCCGATAAGTTCGGTATTTAGTGCATCAAATTCACTCTTACGCTGAGCAAAACCAGTCATTTCAGTAGTACAAACAGGTGTAAAATCAGCCGGATGCGAAAACATTACAACCCATTTATCAGTTGCGTAATCATGAAATTCAATATCTCCCTTTGTTGTTTTTGCTTTAAAATTCGGAGCTTTATCTCCAATCCGAGGCATGCTATATTTTTTTCCCATAATAATAAATTTTATATGTTTATCGATTTTGTTGATACAAATTTACTTAGACAATCGTTATGTATTATCGATTTACTATATTTACTATATATTGTATTATAATTAAAATTTATTTAGTTAAAAAATACAATAGATAAAAACTAACTATACTTTCTAATATGTCAACTCTGAAAAAAAAGTTATTCGAAGTGGTATTTGAAGCAGATACAAAATCGGGTAAGGTTTTTGATATTGTTTTACTGATAGCCATTATATTAAGCTTAGTACTGATTATGTTATCCAGTGTTAAGGAAATAGAATATAATTATCACGAAATTCTGCTTTACTCTGAATGGATATTAACAATAATATTTACTGTAGAATATATTTTAAGATTATTAATTTCGCCTAAACCTATAAGTTATGCCAAAAGTTTTTTTGGTGTAATAGATTTATTATCAATAATGCCTACTTATATTGGAATATTTTTATCAGGAGGACACGCATTTATGGTATTAAGATCACTGCGGCTTCTGCGAATGTTCAGGATATTCAAACTGAGCAGATATATTCACGGAGGATCAATAATTATAAAAGCTCTGAGAGCTTCACTGCCAAAAATTAGCGTATTCCTTTTTGGTGTAATAATGATAGTTATTATAGTCGGATCGTTTATGTATATGATAGAAGGTGAAGAAAATGGCTTTACATCTATTCCACGTGGTATTTACTGGGCTATTGTAACGCTTACAACAGTAGGATACGGCGATATATCACCCCAAACAGATTTAGGACAGTTTATATCGAGTATGGTAATGATAATTGGTTATTCAATAATAGCGGTACCAACAGGAATTATTACCAGCGAGATTTCAACACACAAAAAAGATGATCATTATTCTACACAGGTTTGTCCGTCATGTATGAGTGAAGATCACGATTCTAACGCTATTTATTGTAAAAAATGCGGAAATAAACTGTAATTAACAACTGACGCAACAGTTTAAAAACAACTATTAACACCATTGTTAATAACTATGCTAATTAACTGAAAATAAACACCCCATTTTTTAACATAAAAAAATGAGAGTATGTTAAAAACTTGTAAAGAGATTGTGAAAATTAAATTTGCATTTTTCAAACAAAAAATTGCTTGTAATTATATTTCAGAAATCCAATTTGAAAACTCACTTTTTTATAATAAACAATCTACAAGTTATCAACAGTAATTAACAATTACGATTAATACTTTTTATTAATTAATAACTATTAAAACCGATATTAACAGCTCTGTTAATAAGTATAAAAAACTATTGATTTTCTGCTCTTTAAATTTAACAATAGCTTATTTTAGTGTTAATAGTATTTAATAATTGAAAAATACAAACTACTTTTATAAAAGTTTTACTCGGTATCAACAGCACATTATAATCATTATATTTATTTAATTAATAAAAGAATAATATATATATAATATGAAGTATTCCTTTTTGCTACTCTTCAATTTCCTATTTGTTTCTTCTATATTTTCACAGGTAGATTCTATCACTAAATTTTATTACAAAGACGGTACTCTTTCCAGTGAAGGTTATTTACGTAACGGTAAACCCGACGGATATTGGAAAACTTATTACCAAAACGGAAAATTGAAGTCAGAAGGTAACAGAAACTTTTACCAGTTAGACGGGTTGTGGAAATTTTATGATACAAAAGGATTTATTTCTCAGGAGATAAATTATAAAGACGGAATACGCGAAGGTGAAGAAAAATTTTATAAACAGGGAGTTTTATTTGAAAGTGTAGACTTTGTAAAAAATATTAAAGAAGGTAAATCGTATAGGTATTATCCCGATGGAAAGATTAACTATGAAGTGAATTATGTGAATAACGAAATTTTCGGAAAAGGATATGAATTCGATACCATCGGTAATATTATTACAATTGAATCGTATAGCAGCGGAGTATTGAGCAGAACACAGAGGATAAACAGAAGTGACGTTAAAAACGATAAACACGGCCTCTGGGTTTGGTTTGATGACGATAGGAGGGTAACACTCCAGGGAACATATAAACACGGCTTAAAACACGGTTATTTCAAAACGTATGATAAAAAGGGAAATCTTGTAAAAACTACAAAATATATCAATGGTGAAATTCAGGAAGATGCTATTGAAACCGCAAAATTAGAAGTGAAAAGAACTTATTATTCCGATAAAAAGTTAAAAAGCTATAAAAGTTACAGAAATGGTGTTCCGGATGGTGTTCATCAGGAATTTGACGCTAGTGGTAAAACGAATTCAACAGTTTTATACAAACTGGGAATAGTTGTAGCCAAAGGCGGTTTACTCGATGAAAAAGGTAAACGTCAGGGGGTTTGGACAGAGTTCTTTATGAGTGGTGAAAAGAAGTCTGAAGGAAAATTTGTAGACGGAAAAAAGGATGGGATTTGGAAGTTTTTCTTCGAAGACGGTGAAGTTGAACAGCTTGGCAGTTATAAAAGCGGAAAAGCAATAGGAGAGTGGACCTGGTATTATGATGATGGAAATATATTGCGACTTGAAGGATTTATTAACGGAAAAGAAGAAGGAGAATCAGTAGAGTACGACAGGTCTGGAAATATTGTGGCTAAAGGTGAATATATAGAAGGGCAAAAAGAAGGTGAGTGGTTTTATATAACTGATAAATACAGGCATGAAGGAGGATATGAAGAGGGGATGAAAACAGGTAACTGGAAACAAATTCATATTACCAATGATAAAATAGTATCTGAAACATATTTTTATGAAGGACTTAGAGACGGAGATGTAAAATATTACTACGATAACGGTATCATAAAAGTGGAAGGTAACTTTGAATCGGGATTAAAACAGGGAGATTGGAATTATTATAACGAGCAGGGTGCAAAAACTTTAACAGTTAAATATTCTGCAGGAGTGGATGTTAAGTATGATAATATTGAGACTGTTGAGTTGTAAGTGTAGATAAATATGCTCGTTGTGTATTTACTAATGTTACTGGTTGCTCGTTGCTGGTTAAAAACTAAATTAAGAATAAACCTGTAACAAGTAATATTAATTATTTGTGCAACTATTATTATTTCAATTAGTTATTAATTTAATATGTACAACCAGTACAAATATATAAACTTATATAGGTGAATTTTCTCATAAAATTTTTTTAGGTCATAAAATCATATAGGTATAAATTTGTCGACTGTTATAAAAAACAAACAAACCGGTTAATTTTTATTATCATTTTATGGAAATTTTAAAAGAACTTATCACTACAGACTATTTCGTACTTTTTTTAATAATCGGTCTGGGGATAACAATTGGTAAGATTAAATATAAAGGAATATATTTTGATCTGTCAGCTGTTATTTTTGTTGCAATATTTTTTGGGTTTTTGTACAATAGTTATGGTATAGAATTTAATTTACCTCCAATTATTCAAAGCATTGGATTAGTATTGTTTATTTATACAATAGGTATGCAGGCAGGACCTTCGTTTTTCAACGCTTTTCGCGAACAGGGAATTAAATTGATTGCTCTTGCCGGAATTACTGTAATAAGCGGAGCACTTGTGGCTATATCAATTTCATTCATCTATGATATTGATATGGCAATGATGACCGGTTTATTAACCGGAGCACTTACTTCAACACCGGGTTTAGCAGCGGCGATAGAAGCTTCACATTCGTCGTTAGCATCAATTGGTTATGGTATAGCATATCCTTTTGGAGTACTTGGAGTAATACTGTTTATGAAACTCAGTCCTAAAATATTTAAGATTGATATATCTGCAGAAGAAGAAAGTTTTAAGAAAAGTTCAGAATCTAATACACCTCCTATTTCAAATAGAAATTTCATTGTTTCAAACGAAAATGTAAACGGAAAAACTATACGGGAACTCAATATCAGATTTATGACTAAGGCTAATATTTCAAGAATAATGAAGCCTGATGAAGAATCTGTAAATCCAACTCCTGAAACAGTATTACAAACTGGCGATATGATTAAAGCTGTAGGTACTGAAGATGCTTTAAAAAGGGTAGAGGTATTAATTGGACACAGAACCGAAAATAAAATTCCGCGTAGTGGTTTGTACGAAATAAAATGGTACGTAGTCAGTAATAAAGATGTTGTTAATAAATCAATATCTGTATTAAATCTTCTTGAAAACTACAATGCAACAATAACCAGAATAAGAAGGTCTAGTATTGATTTATCGCCACGTCCGAGTACTAAAATACGTTATGGTGATAAAATTCTAATTTCGAGTACTAAAGGAAATGTTTCTGCTATTACTGATTTGATGGGTGATAGTTTGAAGAGAGTAGGGGAAACAAGTTTTTTACCTGTTGCTTTTGGTATTGTTTTGGGAGTTTTTATTGGTGGAATAACTTTTCCTTTAGGGGGATTACATTTTAAATTAGGTTTGACCGGAGGAGTTTTACTAACTTCTCTTTTACTGAGCTGGAAAGGAAAAACCGGTCCTATAATTTGGAATTTATCCGGTCCGGCAAATCAAATATTACGTCAATTTGGATTATTGATGTTCTTAACACCTGTAGGTTTAAAAGCTGGAGAAAACCTTATTTCGGCTATAGACCAAAATGGTATGATATTATTTGTTTACGGTGCACTTATTACTATTATTCCTATGATAATTTCAATTATTTTTGGCAAATATTTACTAAAATTGAATTTTCTATCTATTTTAGGAGCTTTATCGGGCGGAATGACCTCAACACCCGGATTAAGTGCTACAGACTCTTTAACAGAATCTGATGCACCTCAAATTGCCTATGCAGCAGTATATCCTTTTGCGTTGGTGTTGATAATTGTGGTTGCCGAAATAATGGGAATATTGTAAAAGTATTATCATTAGTTTTATACTGAGAAATGATTAAAAGAGAATAAGATTCTAAAGATTATAAAATGTCAATAAACGAACTTCTTACTGAAGAGTATTTCATTTTATTTGTAATAATGGCAATTGGAATTGCTATTGGAAAAATTAAAATAAAAGGAATAGGTCTGGATTTATCGGCGGTTATTTTTGTTGCAATGACTGTAGGATGGATTTATCATTTTTTTGGTATCAGCTTTCAATTTTCTGAAGTGATAAATCGCTTTGGATTAGTACTGTTTATTTATACGATAGGTATGCAGGCAGGACCTTCATTTTTCGAGTCATTCAAATCGTATGGTTATAAAATATTTTTATTGGTAAGTATAATATTAGTTTCGGCAGCTTTAATTTCATATTTTCTCGTCTCTCTGCTTGATATAGATAAAAATCTTGCCGTGGGATTATTTACCGGGGCTATTACCAGTGCGTCAGGATTAGCTGCAGCAAGCGAAGTATCTTCATCACCTCTTGTAACAATAGGTTACGGTATTGCCTTTCCGGTAGGAATAGTAACTATTTTAGTATTTGTAAAGTTCAGTAACAGAATATTTAAAATAGATATTAGTGCTGAGGAAAATAAAATTGAAAGTGAAAAAAAATCTAAAGTTTCTTCTATTTTAAACCGACATTTTGAAGTTTCTAACGATAATATTAATAATAAATCCTTAAAACAGATCGATGTAAGAAAATTTACAAATTGTTCTGTTGCAAGGATTATGCGTGCCGATGGCGAACTTGTTATACCAACAGATAAAGTTACTTTACATTGTGGTGATATTATTAAAGCGGTTGGTAAAACAGAAGATCTTGAGAAAGTGGAAATACTTATCGGGAAAGTTACCGATCGAAAAATACCGAGTTACAAAAATTTTGAATCAAAATGGTACGTCGTAACTAATAAAAATGTTGTTTCTAAGACTCTAAGAGAATTGAATTTGATGTCTAATTACAACTCTACCGTAACAAGAATAAGAAGGTCAGGTTTAGATATATCACCAAATGCCGATATTAAAATCCGTTATGGTGATAAAATTATGGTATCATCGCCTAAAGGAAACTCCAGAGCCTTTAAAAAGATGTTTGGAGATAAAATTAAACAGTTGTCGGAAACAAGTTTTTTACCTGTTGCACTTGGTATAGTACTGGGAGTATTACTTGGAAGTATTTCTTTTCCATTATTCGGACTGGATATAAGTTTAGGTTTAACGGGTGGAGTACTTATTGTTTCTATATTGACCAGTTACAAGGGGAAAACGGGTCCGATTATTTGGAATTTAACAGGTCCGGCAAATCATCTGTTAAGGCATTTGGGGCTGTTACTTTTCCTTATTCCAATAGGTTTGGAAATTGGAAGTCAAATATCTGATACAATTGATTCTTTTGGATATAAATTATTTGCAGTAAGCTTTTTTATAACCTTAGTTCCTATGGTTCTTGCAGTAGCTGTAGCCAAATATATTTTTAATATGAATTTTCTGGTTATTTTAGGAGCTTTATCAGGAGGGATGAACTCTACACCCGGACTTACAGTAGCTGAAACAGTTACAGACAGTGAGGCTCCACAAATTGCATATGCTGCGGTATATCCTTTTGGATTGGTTTTGATAATTGTTATAGCACAGTTAATGGGGATGTTGATATAGAAATATCAATTACTAAGTTTAAACAGAAAACTTCCTTTTTCAATATCAATGTTAGATTTTAGTAGATCGTAGACAGATCTAATATATTCTCTTTCGAAATTACTAATACTTGAATTTCGTGTATTTATTTTTATACTGTCTTTTTCTTTATCGAAAGAAACTTCAATAACTTTTGAGTTTTTTTCCTCTAATTCTATTTTGTGAATTCCGGAATCAACTTTAGAGTTTATAACATGATTGGCTATGAATATACCTATTATCAAAATTGTTATAAATGATAGCAGTGCAATTATTACCCTTTTCATTACTTTAATTTTTATCTAACTATCTGTATGACGTATTAAAACTCAAAATGTTACAAAAAACTTAAAGAATCTTAAAAAAATATTAAAGGTCAAAGAGCGATAAACTATTTAGCACCCTTTAACCCTTTTTTATTTAATATTTAAAAACTAAACTTGGCTCCTATATTCCAAACCTGATAATCATAAGGATTGTCAACATCGAAGAATGGTGACAGCTCATATTTTCCAACTACACTAAATGCACCATATCCTATTTCGGCCTGCAGACCATAGCTAAACGGATTCACATAGTATTTGTTTCTATTAGTTATTAGGTTTTTATCACCATCGGCATCTTTAAATTTTACCGTTTGCCAGGTATACCATCTTACACCTCCATAAGCTCCAATACCTATTTTAAAACCTGTGTCCATACGGTGTTTACTAAAATCTAACTGAAGCATTACGGGTGCTGTCATATACAGATTTCTTATTCTTGATACTTCCAGGTTTCTTCCAAAAGGATCTTCAACATACATTGGTTGATCATTTACTTTTTCTAATATATAATCTCCTTTTACACGGTAATTACTCCACTGTAAACCCAGTCCGTATTTTATATGCAATGGACTGTTTTCTTTGAACATTCTTGTTTTTCCGTTAAAAGAAAATCCAAAATACATCGAAGGCCACATATCAAAATCGGGATATTCAGCGGCTGTACCTTCAATATGTTTATAGTCTTCTAATCCATCCCATCCAAAATCAATATCGAATTTAAATCTCGTTCTTTTTTTATGGTGTTTATATTTTTTGTGTTTAGATTTATCACTAAACGAAATAACGATATTATCTTCATCGTCCGAAATACGAATACCGTAAAAATCATCATCATCATCGTATTTTCCTTCTTCCAGTTCTTCCGAAAGATTATGAAGTTTCTCGGCTTTCAGTTCCAGAATAATTGCCTGACGTTCCAGATCACTATAGTTTTTATCCAGAAGTTCCTGATTTTCTTCTATTATTTCTTCTATCTCCTCGAGTTCTTTTTCATGTACCTGAAGCATAATATTGGCCTGTTCTTCAATATTTTTACCGGCTTCATTTATCTTTTTTGAAGCTTCTTCGGCAGCTCTTTGTTTTTCTTCGATAGCCTGCTCACCGGTTATTTCGCCTTTGGCTTCTTTTTCCTCAATAAGTTTGAGTTCCTGTTTAAGTTTTTCGGTTTCTTCGCGTATAACTTTGTCACTTTCTTCTTTTGCCTGTTTCATTGCCTTTTTTAGTTCTTCGGCAGTAACAGTGTCATCAATCATTATTTTACGCTTGTCTAATTCACTTTCGTTAATTACTTCCTGCGCATTTATCAATCCCCCAAATATCAGGGCAACAGATAGTATTATGAATTTTAGCTTTAATAGGTATTTCATAGTATTGATATTTTAAATATGATTATTTCTTAATAATTTTAATTAGGTCGTTTTTAGTTACAGGCAGGTTATTTTCTGTAATAAAATTACTGGTTTCTTTTTCTATTTTATTTAATAATTTTCCTGTGTATAATTCTGCCAGTCCTTTTTCGTTCTCATTTTCGGCCATTGACAATAATTGTTCCGGGCTGATATTTACCTCAATTTTTATCCATTGTTTAGAAGTTTGTATGAAGTTTGATTCTTTTGTTTTGTTTATTTTGGTGATCGAAGGTGATGCGAGTTGAGACGATGCACGCATCGTTTTTACGCGGTTTATACCCTGTGAATTTAATGCAATAACACTTTTTGTATTTAATATTTTTGATTTTTGAGATGATGCCAGTTGAGACGATGCGTGCATCGTCTTTACCTGATTTATACCTTGTGAATTCTTAGTAATAACACTTTTTGTATTTATTATTTTTGATTTTTGAGATGATATAGGAGACGATGTGCGCATTGTCTTTACTGTACTTATAGTTTCTGTTGCTTTGTAAGGACTTAGAGTAGTATTATTGTTAACATCCACATTACTGCTAATAGGGTACAGAAGCGCTATTATAATGGCAAACCCAGCCGCAAGCTTAAAATAAAATATTTTATTTGAGTTTCTTTTTCCATTGCTGAGTTGTACATCTATTTTATTCCACAAATCAGAGGAAGGTTTAATAGAGTTATTCCTAAGTTTTTCCTTAAACAGTTTATCTATATTATCCATGACTCAGGTTTATTTTTTTTATATTGAAATACTTACAATTACAGATTCGTCAGATACTGATTCTAATTTTTTCACTTCTTTTTTTAATATACTACGCGCTTTAAAAAGTTGTGATTTAGAGGTACTTTCCGTTATATTTAACATCTCTGCAATTTCGCTGTGTTTGTATTCTTCGATCGCATACAGATTAAATATAGTTCTATATCCGTCCGGTAATTTATTAATCAGATTCATAAGTTTGTCGGCACTTATATTTTCTGATGATTCTCCAATTTCTGTCTCATCATCCATTAACTGAATATTGTCAGTTGAGAGATGTATACTTTTATTTTTTCTCAAATATGAAATACTTTCATTAACAATTATTCGTCTCATCCATCCCTCGAAACTTCCTTTATTATTGAATTTATTCAGATTGGAATATATTTTCATAAAGCTTTCCATCAATACATCTTCTGCAATTTGATAATCGCTGATATATCTGAGACAAACAGCAAGAAAAATTCCCGCATATTTATCGAAAAGGTATTTTTGAGCCTGTGGTATGGCAGCAATACAGTCTTCGATAAGTTTGTCTTCGTTTTTATATTTATCCAGTCGAAAAAGTTTCAATTTTGGCCTGTTTTAATAGTAAGACGATTTAAGTTATAAAAAGTTGCCTGAGTTTTATAAAATATATAACTGGTTATTAATCATTTGTGGTACATAAGTTGTTAAATAATAGATTATATGTTATATATTGTAAACGATTTATAAAAAAATTAAACTACTTATTATGAAGAATTTAATCACTGTTATATTATTGTTTTTGTCTGTTTCTGCATTTGCCCAGGACAAAATAATTAAAAAAACCGGTGACGTTATTAACTGTAAAGTTACCGAATTAGGTGCTGATGAGGTTAAATATTATTATTCAGGAAATGAAAAACTGATATTCGGTATTGATAATGCCAAGGTAGAAAAGGTTGAATTTGCTACCGGTGAGGTTGTTGTTATAAAGAGTGATACTTTCATGGATGAGGAGTATTATGCAAATCAGAGTAAGCATGCATTTAAAATAGGATTTTTGGAACCAATATTTGGTCATACCTCATTTACTTACGAGCAGTATATCAAACCAGGAAGATCGTGGGAAACTTCGTTGGGAATTATTGGTTTAGGTTTAGATAATTATGATTTAAACGCCAGAGGTGCTTATGGAAAAGTTGCTTATAAAATGATGAGAAAACCCGATTATTATATGACGCGTATGCATTATTCTCATATATTGAAAGGTGCTTATGT
Source organism: Bacteroidota bacterium (assembly GCA_039714315.1). NCBI lineage: Bacteria > Pseudomonadati > Bacteroidota > Bacteroidota bacterium. The sequence goes on from JBDLJM010000009.1 coordinate 22,425, forward strand.
TGCTCCGGAACTGGCTATGAGAATTATGTCGTATGACGGTGGTGGATATTATAATTATAATACCGGTTATTATGAAGATGGTGACAGAGAATCAAACTTTGGAATAGCCCTGACTTTAAAATTTGGAAAGCAGTGGGTAATAGATGACGGGTTATTGATTGATCTTTATGCCGGTGTTGGATACGGAATAGGAGGTGATGATAATGAAGGACCAATGCCATTTGGGTTTATTGCCGGTCCGTCGGAAGTGCCAATAGCATTTACAAGCGGATTGAGAATTGGATGGGTATGGTAGCTTTGGCTCCGCTCAGGAACCACAGCTCTGGGATAACCGCTAAATGACCGTAGTTCAGTGTTCATCACTATTAAAAGAATATAAAATTAAATATTATGATAAAGCAAGCTTCAATCGGGAGGCTTGCTTTTTTTTGTGGCCGCGGGTGCAGTGGCAGCTTTTTGGATTTGTTTGTATTGAACCTGTGCCAAAAAGAGCGACATAAGAAGCTCCTTTTTGGTATTAGAGTGAAAACAAACAAATACAAAAACTATAACGGAACACGCCTGCCTGACTGCATCACGCAGGCAGGCGAAATGCCACCCTAATAAAAAATACTAATATCTAACAGCTATTTCTTAACTTTGCAGCCTGAAAAATAAATGTATAGCATGGATAAATCTGCCATAAATGAAAATGAGGAGAAGAAATCTCTGAATTTTATTGAACAATTGGTTGAAAAAGAGATAAAAGAAGGGAAGCACGATGGAAAAATCTTAACGAGATTTCCACCGGAGCCTAACGGATATTTGCATATAGGTCACGCAAAAGCTATTTGTGTGAGTTTTGGAATTGCCGAAAAATACAATGGTAAAACCAATCTTAGATTCGACGATACTAACCCTGCAAAGGAGGATGCAGAGTACGTTGAGGCTATAAAAGAAGATATTAAGTGGCTCGGATTTGAGTGGGAAGGTGAGGCAAAATTCACTTCCGATTATTTCGATCAGCTTTATAGCTGGGCACAAGAATTAATAAAGAAGGGAAAAGCTTATATAGATTCGCAAAGCTCGGAGGAAATGGCAAAGCAAAAAGGTACGCCAACAACTCCGGGTAGTGCAAGTCCGTACCGTGAGCGTAGTGTTGAGGAAAATCTTGACTTGTTTGAGAGGATGAAAAACGGTGAGTTTGAAGAAGGAACTCATGTTTTACGTGCAAAAATAGATATGGCACACCCGAATATGCACATGCGCGATCCATTGATGTACCGTATTATAAATGCACCGCATCACAGAACGGGAGATAAATGGCATATCTACCCGATGTACGATTGGGCCCACGGAGAGTCTGATTATATTGAAGGAATTACAAACTCGCTTTGTTCATTGGAATTCGAGATTCACCGTCCGTTGTATGAGTGGTTTGTAGATCATATTAAGATAGATGAATACCAACCTTTACAATCGGAATTTGCGCGTTTAAATCTTAACTACACTGTTATGAGTAAGCGTAAATTATTGCAGTTGGTTGAAGAAAAATTAGTTTCGGGATGGGATGATCCGCGTATGCCTACACTTTCGGGTTTGCGCCGCAGGGGTTATACACCTAAGTCGATTCGCGATTTTGCCGATACAATTGGTGTTGCCAAGAGAAATAATATTATAGACGTTGCCGTATTGGAAAATGCAGTTCGTAACGATCTTAATAAAACTGCTCCGCGTGTGATGGCAGTTTTGGATCCTATAAAAGTTATTATAGATAATTATCCCGAAGGAGAAACAGAATGGTTAGATGCCGAAAATTCTCAGGAAGACGAGAGTTTGGGATACAGAAAAGTTCCTTTTTCGAGAGAGATTTATATAGAAAGAGAAGATTTCAGGGAGCAAGCCAATAAGAAATTCTTCAGACTGAAATTAGGAGGCAAGGAAGTTCGTTTGAAAAACGCTTACATTATAAAAGGTGAAAGTGTTGAGAAAGATGCTGACGGAAATATTACTGTTATTCACGCATCTTACGATCCAAAATCCAGATCGGGTAGTGGTACCGAAGAATCAATGCGTAAGGTTAAAGGTACTTTGCATTGGGTTTCGGCTGAGCACGCTTTAGATGCTGAGGTTCGTTTGTACGACCGTTTGTTTATGGATGAAAATCCTGACGGACACAAAGACAAGGATTTTAAAGAATTCTTAAATCCCGATTCGTTAGAAGTTATTACCGCTAAGGTTGAGCCTTACCTAAAGGATGCCAAAGTACAGGACAGAATGCAGTTTCAGCGCAAAGGATATTTTGTGGTTGACAATGATTCTACAGCCGATAAGTTGGTGTTTAACCGTACTGTTGGTCTTAGAGATTCCTGGGCTAAGAAAGGGAAATAATTTTGAATGATAAATGAATAATGTTGAATTATGAATTCACATTATTAAAAATATTATAATCAATAATCCGTGTATCCATGGCAAAGTAATATGCCAATGATGCACGGATTTTTTATTTTTATTCGTAAATTTATATGGTCCAATATATACCTCAAAACAGTACTTATATTTAACGATAAGTCCGCTTACACATCTGATAATATCCTTTCTAAAAATTATCTTGACTATAGATATTGTTTAATGTTAATAGTTGCGATATGAAAAAGTTATACTATTTATTATTGACACTTCTATTTACAATATTTTCATTTAATATTTTCGGACAGGGATGGACTCAAATAGGAGGAGATATTGATGGAGAAGCTGAAGGAGATATGAGTGGTTCTTCAATTAGTTTAAATGCAGACGGAACTATTGTTGCAATCGGGACACAGTATAACGATGGTAATGGTACAGATGCCGGACATGTAAGAATTTACCAAAATGTAGATGGAGATTGGGTACAGATGGGAGAAGATATCGATGGTGAGGAAGGTGACAACAGTGGAATATCAGTAAGTTTAAGTGCAGATGGTTCAGTAGTAATTATCGGATCACCCCGAAACGATGTAAATGGTTCTGATTCGGGAAAAGTGAGGATTTATGAGAATAAGGAAGGTAGTTGGATTAATATTGGTGAAATTGATGGAGAAGCCACAGGTGATTGTATTGGATTTTCTGTAGATATAAGTTCTGATGGCTCAATTATAGCATTAGGATCTCACGAAAATGATAGTGGAGGACCAAATTATGGTAGGGTTAGAGTTTTCAAGAACAATGAAGGTACTTGGGAGCAGTTTGGCGATGATATTTTAGGTAATAGTTATAATGAACAGTTTGGAAGAGAAGTAAGATTGAGTAGTGATGGTTATGTAGTTGCAATTAAAAGCGGAACAATAAGTGTTTTAAGAATATATAAAAATGTAGATGGTGTTTGGACTCAGATAGGAGATGATTTAGAACAAGCTCACAGCGATATACGTATAAATAACGATGGTTCTGTTATTGCATTTAGTGATAAAGGTTGGTTTGGTAAAGTTAGGGTTTTTGAGAACAAAAATGGCTCATGGATCCAGAAGGGAGAAGATATAGGTGGTTGGTTTACCAGTACCGGATTTGGAGAAAGAATATGTTTAAGTAGTAGTGGTGATTTAATTGTAATACCAGCAATAGGTGATAACTACGGTACAGGATTAGTAAGGATTTATGAGTTTATTGATAATGCATGGGCTCAGGTAGGAGATGATATTAAAGGTGAGGCTGCATCTGATAATTTTGGTTATTCGGTGAGTATAAGTTCAGATGAATCAGTGCTAGCAGTAAGTGCCTCGAGAAATGATGGAAATGGAACAGATGCTGGGAATGTAAGAATATTTAAAAAGGGAACACTTGCTTTAGATGATATTTCCGCTTCAAAAATAAAATTATATCCAAATCCGTCACAGGGAATATTTACAATAGAAAATGCCAAAGGATGTGTGATATTGATAAGTGATGTTAGCGGGAAGCTTATTTATAAGTCTGAAATCACAAGTAATCCTGAAAGAATAGTTGTAAAATCTAAATTTAAAAAGGGTTTGTATTTTATCAGACTTGAATCGGAAACAATTAACTATACAAGAAGGTTAGTTATTGATTAATAATTATTTCACATTTGTTTTTATTATCGGTCATCACGAATTTTATACGTTAGCCCGAATTAGTTTTAGTATGTAGTTTTTTTATTAACTTTATTGTAAATCAATATCTTATATGGGATGAAAAAGTATTTAACAATATTAGTTATAGCAATTGGATTATTAATTTCATGTGGAACATCAGAAATGGTAATTCCTGAAGGTACTCCTCCCGAGGTTGCCCAGGTAATGAAGACATATCATATAAAACAGGACAGTGCCGTAAAATTATTGGACGCACTTGAAAGTCAAAGCGGGTTATCGGATGTAAAGATGAGCGATATTTCTTCCGTTCAGGAAAGAATAATACAAGGTCGCAGGGTTCTTGCAGTTAAAGCCGGGTTTAAGGATTTTTATGTGAATTTGGATTGAGTTGGTTGTCAAAGTCTAAAGTCTAAAGTGTTTTTCGAAGATGCACTTTCATCTTTTATCTTTCATCTTTTCACTTTCCTACCTGACTGTGTCACGCAGGCAGGTATCTTTTATCTTGTGTCTTTTATCTTTTATCTTTCATCTTGTGTCTTTCACCTTGTGTCTTTATCACCTGTACAAATCCCAATGAAAGAACACTTAGTCCCACGCCTACATAGAAAGGCAATTGCCAGTTGCTCATCCAAAGAACACCACCCACAAATGGAATTACTACTGCTGCAACGTGATTTATAGCGAAGCCTACTGCATTAGAAGGTGCAATATCTTTTGGATCGGCAATTTTTTGCAGGTATGTTTTTAATCCGAAACTAAAGTTAAAGAAAATGTGATCTAGTATGTAGAGTAGTGCCACTCCCCATTTCCAGTCCCATTGTGTGTAGGCATAGAAAATAAATATTAAGGCGATATATTCGAAACTCAAAACTTTTCGTTCGCCAAAGATATTTATGGATTTCGCAATAAGTGGATTGGCAAAATAGCCAATTATATTATTTACAACAAACAGAGCTGCTATTTCGCCCACCGAAAAATTATAGCGTTCTACGAGAAGGAATACTGCAAAAACTACAAAAATCTGTCGTCGGGAACCGCTTAAAAAGTTTAGAACATAATATAGCCAGTATTTTTTTCGCAAAAAGAATTTCTTGTGTTGTTCGTGAGTTTCATCTACTTCGGGGGGATTAAGTAATAAGTAGATACTTCCTGAAACTGTTATAATACCAATCAATAGAAAGTTCATTTCTATAGGTAATATATATGAAAGTCCTACAATTGCAGAACCAACAGCAATATTTGTCAATGACATTACTGCCCGCAGTTTTCCAAAAACAATAGACGAATCAATTTTGTTGAAATTTTGAAGTATCAATGACGAGCTTGTTGTTTCGAAATAGTGGAACCCTACCGACATAACAAAAGTTGTAATAAGTAAACCCTCAAAAGAAGGTAAAAGTCCCGTAAAAAGCACTCCTATACCCATTGTTAGTAAACTCAATGCCGACAGTCTTTGTTCTTTAATGAAAATAAGCAGGTAGATAACCAAAAAAGACAGAAAACCAGGAATTTCTCTAATTGACTGAATAGCCCCGACTTCGATACCTGTAATTCCAACTTCATCAACGGCAAAGTTATTGAATAGTGTTCTCCATCCCTGAAATCCTATAGCTACAAATATCCATGCAATAATGAGGTAGCGGTATACTTGCTTTTCTTTGTAGTCGGTCATTTTGTGTTTATTGCTTCGTTAAATATTTTGGTTATTTCAATTGACTTAGTCAATTGTGTTTATTTGTTAGGGTAGTTGTAAATGTAGGTTATTTAAAACAATCACGGGGTGACTTGAAGTCACCCCGTGAATAATACTTTCTTAATCTAATGTCTAAATACTTTACCTCACAATCTCATCAACACCTTTCTGTAATCTCGCAAGTGTTTCGGCTTTTCCAACCCATTCGATAATTGTAAACAGATCAGGACCTTTACCGGCACCAACCATACAAAGTCTTAAGGAGTTCATAACCTGACCCATATTCCATTCTTTTTCTTCTACAAGAGCCATTACAGCATCATGGGCAGAATCGCGGTTGAATGTGTCAAGGTTATCGAGAACTGTTCTTATATCGGCTATATTTTGATTCATTTCACCTTTCCAGCGTTTCTTGATAACTTTAGCATCGTATTCTGTTGGTGCTTCGAAAAAGAATGAAGACTGTTCCCAAAGATCAGAAACAAATGTTGCGCGTTCTTTTACTAGTCCTACAACATCTTTTACAAATAATCCTTCTTCAACAATTCCTTTTGCCTGTAATTCTTTCTGGAAGAGTTCTGCTATTTCTTCATCAGTTTTTAATTTCATCCATTGCTGGTTGAACCACTTTGCTTTTTCCGGATCGAAACGTGAACCCGATTTACCAACTTTTTCAAGAGAGAAATCATTTACTAATTCTTCCAGAGTATAAATTTCTTTTTCCGTTCCCGGGTTCCATCCAAGCAATGCAAGCATATTTACAAAAGCCTCCGGAAAATATCCTTCTTCTCTGTATCCCATCGATGTAGATTCTTCTGTTTTCCATTCAAGAGGAAAAACAGGGAAGCCCATTTTGTCACCGTCACGTTTACTCAATTTTCCTTTTCCTGTTGGTTTCAAGAGGAGTGGGAGGTGTGCAAATTCTGGTATTTCCCACCCAAAAGCTTTATAAAGCATCACGTGTAATGCCATTGAAGGTAACCACTCTTCACCACGTATAACATGAGAGATTTCCATCAGATGGTCATCTACAATATTTGCCAGATGATATGTTGGCATTCCATCAGATTTGAATAAAATTTTATCGTCTAATGCCGAAGTATTAACTTTCATATCGCCACGGATAATATCTTTTAATTCCAGAATTTCGTTTTCCGGCATTTTGAAACGGATAACATATTGCTCTCCTTCTTCAATTTTTTTATTTACTTCATCCTGGCTTAGGGCCAGAGAATTATTCAGATTTCCTCTGACTTCGGCATTATATGTGAATACCTTTTTCTCTGCTTCGTATTGGTTTCGAAGTGCATCAAGTTCTTCCGAAGTATCGAAAGCGTAATATGCATTCCCCGAATTTATTAATTCTAAGGCGTAATTTTTGTAAAGCTCTTTTCTTTCCGACTGGCGGTATGGTCCATAATCACCACCAACACTCTGTCCTTCATCAGGAGAAATACCACACCATTTCAATGATTCAACAATGTAGTCTTCGGCTCCTGCAACAAATCTGTTTTGATCGGTATCTTCAACTCTTAAAATAAAATCACCACCGTGTTTTTTTGCAAACAAATAGTTATATAAAGCTGTACGAACTCCACCCATGTGTAGAGGTCCGGTTGGACTTGGAGCAAAACGAACTCTTACTTTTTTTCCCATTACGAAATATTATTATCTTTTATCTATCTACTTTTCTATATTGATTAAAACTTTACGACCTTTGATTAATTATATAAGGAGGAGTTTTAAAAAATTGTCTGCAAAGATAATACATTTAATTAAGTGTATCTCAGAAGATAGTTTTGATATTTATTCTGAGTTTAGAAGGCTACTATCAATGAATCCAATAAAAAGGAAAATACAAAACTTCATTCGAAAGCTTTATTTATACAAAGCTCTTGAGAACTTTATTGTTTTTATACTATTCTTCGGAGCTTATTTTCTATTATATCTTCTGGTTGAATCTGTATTTTATTTTGACAGCAGCATACGAACTATTCTATTTTATTTAAGTCTCGGAGTTGGTATTATCTGGCTTGCCTACAAAGTTATTTTTCCATTTGTTCAAAGTTTTATCCCGAAATTTCAAATTACTAAAGAGTATGCCTCTGTTCTTATTGGTGAATCTGATTCTGAAATTAATGACCGGCTTCTAAATTTATTACAACTGGAGAAGTTGGGTAATGGTGATTTGATAATAGAGAGTATTAATCAACTGGAAAAAGATTTGTTTCGTTTTAATTTTTTGAAAGCTATAAATCTTAAAAATCTAATTTTGTTTTCAAAGCTTACTTTGGTTCCTCTTTTGTTTTTTGTTCTGCTTTCGTTAATAAACTTTGATTCTATTATTGCGAATCCTACCGAACGGGTACTATCGTTTAATGAGAAGTTTAATAAACCATTGGATTTTAATATTACCATTTTAAACGACAGTTTGAGAGGAGTAGAGGGAGAGGAGTTTGATTTTATCTTTAAATCAAATAGTGCTGAACAAATATTTCTTTACGAAGGTGTTGATGTATTTGAATTGTCTGCTATCAATGAAATTTATTCTCATAAATTTAATAATCCTATATCCGATTTATCATTCAAAATTGGAACTAGTTTTGATCGATCTTATTCATTTGTTTTAAATATAATTAAACGACCAAAAATTAAATATTTAAAACTGGAATCCTTTCCGCCAAAATATACCGGACTTAATAAAATTGTCTCTACAAATCTTGCTGAGGTTTTTGTTCCTGTTGGCAGTAAAGTGGATTGGCTACTTGATGTATATAGTGATGAAACAGCCCGTTTTGCCTCTGGTGATTATATTCAAAAATTTGTTAAAGAAGATGGAATAATGAAGTTTTCATCTACAGCAGATTCTTCTTTTTATTATTCGGTGATGATTTCTAATGAGGAATTAATTAATTATATCAAACTAGGGTATACCATAAGCGTTATTGATGATCAATATCCAAAATTAAAAGTCGATATTTCAGATGATGATAAGTTTAATTTAGGTGTTTATAATTTTAGATTTTCCTCTAGCGACGATTATGGTATTAGCCGAGTTGGATATAATATTATTGATGAAGGAAAAATTATAGATACGCGATCACATTATATTAATAAACAAAAAAATCTAGATAAACAATTTAGCGTAAATACCAGAGATCTTAATTACAGTGGTGATGTTTATATTAAATTTTTTGTAAAAGATAATGATGGATATAATGGAGTAAAGACAAGTTATTCTTTACCATTTTTTATTAAACTTTATTCTGCAGAAGAACTTTCAGTTAATGAGAAAACTATAGAGGATTCTCTACTGCATTCGTACTCCGATAAACTTGACCGGAAAATAGTTTCCGACCAGATTGAGAAAGAATTCGAGCGGTTGGATAAAAATGATTTAAACGACAATAAACGTTTAGAGCAACTAAAGAAAGAAGTAGAGAAAAGTCTGGAAGAGAAAATAACCCTGTCAAAACAATTAAATTCTATTAGTGATAAGGAATTGTTGGAGGAGATAGAAAGGGCAATTATTGCACAGCAGGAACTTCTTAAAGAAATTGAAGATGCTTTGAAGGGATTGGAGAATACAAAAAAACATGATGAGCTTGATTCTAAAAATCAGTTTCAGGAAAGTAAAACATTAAATTTTTTACGTAAAGTAGCAGCTGCAGAGTTGTTAAAGAAGTTGAGTTCTGAAGCAGCAAAATTAAATGATCTGCTTAAGGATATTTCATCTGAAACCGATAATAAATATAAGAGTGATGTAAATGAATCTTTAAATATTTTAAATGATAATCTTGAAAAATATTCTAAGCTAAAAGGAGATGAATTATTGAAAAAACAGCTTGAAAAAGATATTGAAAACATTGAAGAGGAAAATGCTAAGGAGAGTGGTTCGGATGTTGATTCAATGCAGGAGTCTTCAGAAAATATTTTAAATAAATTACAATCAGAACTGTCTACATGTGCCGCTTCCGGTAGTCAAATTTCGATTGATCTTAAAGAGCTTGAATATCTGTTTTACGAGTATTTATCGCTGTCGTATTCTGAAGAAAATTTAATCATCGATTTTGATATTAGTGAAGGACCTGATCAGGTTTCTCAGTACAGTCTGTTAAATACTCTTTCGCATCTTAACTCGCGGTTATATAATTTTGCTCTAGATAATGAAAGCTTTAGCAGAGCTAGTTTTGATTTAATATATCCTCTACAGGGTTATTACGAAAAAATCAATGAAGCTTATTATATGAATAACGAGAGCAAATTAAATCAACGTCAAAGGGAGTTACTCAGAGATATTAATATTGTTACGGATTTATTGAGTGATATTCAGGAGCAAATGTTAAATGCCCAGGCAAGTGCCGGGTCTTCCGGTGATGGTAATAAACGTGAAAATGGTACTCCACAGGATTTAATTGATGAGCAACAAAAATTGAATTCTGAAACTCCGGGAGAAAACGGAGAACAGTTATCTGATGAAGAAATCTCTGATATTATTCAGAAGCAGGAAGATATTAAAAATAAGTTGAGAGAGTTGAGTGGTGAAAATAATTCTGAGTTTGAAGAGGAAGTAAAAGAGTTGAAAAAAGCTTTATTGAAACACGCCGGCACAAAACAAATTAAGAACAGACAGGAAAAACTTAAGAAGCTTTTGAAAGACTTTAAAGGTGAAGCAAAAGAGGAAGAAGAGAAGAGGAAAAGTAAATCTGCTAATCAACATAGTGGTGATTATAGTATTGAAAGCATTAAGCAGGACAGTATTTTTTATCAGGATGAAATATTACAAAGGGAAGTACTTGATTACAATGAATTTTATAATAATAAAATTGAGGAGAGCAAATGATAGAGTTTAATTATGAAATGGATTTTGAGTTGGAAGACGAAGTTTCTACTCAGAAATGGATATCTGATTGTATCGAAAATTTCGAAAAAGAGGAGGGGGAGATACAATATATTTTTTGCGATGATAAGTATCTGCATAAGATAAATGTTGAATTTTTGGATCACGATACTTTAACAGATATTATAAGTTTTGACTACACTATGGGTGACTTGATTTCCGGTGATATTTTTATTAGTATCGAGAGAGTGATCGAGAACGCCAAAGATTTGAATATTGACTTTAAAGATGAGTTAGACAGAGTTGTCATACATGGGATATTGCATTATATCGGGTTTAAAGACAAGACAGAGAATGATAAAAAGGTAATGCGCTCTAAAGAAGATTATTGTTTATCTTTGCGCGCTTAAAATACAGGATATAAGTGTTTTAAATAAAGCATTGTTTCACGTGGAACTTTTATCACACTGTTTCAATGTTTAGATATAAGAAATTAATGTTTCACGTGGAACAAGATAATTTAAGATGAGTGTTTTTTCAGATATATATGATGTAATTGTTGTTGGTGGAGGTCATGCCGGAGCAGAGGCTGCTGCTGCAGCTGCTAATCTCGGATCGAAGACTTTGTTGGTTACTTTGAATCTTGAAACCATAGGACAGATGTCTTGTAATCCTGCTATGGGCGGTGTTGCAAAAGGACAAATTGTTAGAGAGATTGATGCCTTGGGTGGTTATTCCGGTATTATAACCGATCATACAATGATTCAGTTTAGGATGTTGAATACGTCTAAGGGACCTGCTATGTGGAGCCCAAGAGCACAGTCGGACAGGATAGCATTTGCCAGAAAATGGAGGTTGACCTTAGAGCATATAGATAATTTAGATTTGTTTGCCGATATGGTAACCGGTCTTTTGATTGAAGGTGATAAGGTGGTTGGTGTAAAGACACAGCTTGGAATTGAGATTAAATCAAAGTCGGTTGTGTTGACTAATGGTACTTTTTTAAATGGAATTATTCATATTGGAACAAAACAATTTGGAGGAGGTAGAGCTGGAGAAAGTGCTGCGTTTGGCATCACAGAACAATTGGTTGATTTAGGGTTTGAAGCGGGTAGAATGAAAACAGGAACACCTCCGCGTGTTGATTCCAGATCTTTGGATTTTTCTAAAATGACAGAGCAGCCCGGTGATGATAATCCCGGTAAATTTTCGTTTACTGATACTCCCGGATTAGAGAATCAGTTGAGTTGTTTTACTACATATACAAATCCGATTGTTCACGATACTTTACGAATTGGCTTTGAAGATTCGCCTATGTTTGCCGGAAGAATTCAGGGAGTTGGTCCCAGGTATTGTCCTTCTATAGAAGATAAGATAGATCGTTTTTCGGCTAAAGACAGACATCAGATATTTGTTGAACCTGAAGGCAGGGGAACTATTGAAATGTATGTAAATGGTTTTTCAACTTCATTGCCCGAAGATGTTCAGATGATGGCTATGAAAAGGATGGAAGGTTTTGAAAAAGTGAAGATGCTTCGTCCCGGTTATGCAATTGAATACGATTATTTTCCTCCAACGCAATTAACTAATACGCTTGAAACAAAGAATGTGAAGAATTTGTTTTTTGCAGGACAAATTAATGGAACTACCGGATATGAAGAAGCAGGTGGACAGGGATTGATTGCCGGTGTAAATGCGCATAATAAAGTTCACGATTTAGGTGAGTTTGTGTTGAGTAGGAGTGAGGCTTATATTGGAGTTTTAATTGATGATTTGGTTACTAAGGGAACTGAAGAGCCATATCGTATGTTTACTTCGAGAGCTGAGTACAGAACTTTGTTGCGTCAGGATAATGCAGATGAGAGATTAACCCCACGCGGATTTGAAATAGGGTTGGCTACGCAAGAGCGAATGAATAAACTTGATAAAAAGAGATCTGACGTTGATAGTTTTGTTGAGTTTTTAAATAAGACAAGTGTAAAAGCGGAGGATATTAATCCTGTGTTAGAAGCAAAAGGAACAGCTGCAGTAAAGCAGTCTGATAAGTTTATTAAGTCAGTTTCGCGACCACAAATTGATTTGAAGGATACTTTTGAAATTCCAAAGATGAAAAAGTTTTTGGATGATAATAAGTTTGATCCGGAGGTTTTGGAACAGGTTGAAATTAAAGTAAAGTATCAGGGTTATATCGATAAGGAAAAACTTAATGCCGACAAATTAAATCGTCTTGAGAACATTAAGATACCGCATAATTTTGATTACGATAAATTGAAGTCATTGTCTTTTGAGGCGCGCCAAAAATTGAACAAGATTAGACCTAAGACTATATCTCAGGCCTCCAGGATATCCGGTGTTTCTCCGTCTGATATTTCTGTTTTATTGGTTTATATGGGAAGGTAACTTCGGCTCCGCTCAGTCACCGTTTGTTCGACTCAGTCATTGTTAGTTTAGTTGTCGGTTCTCTTTTTGATGCCAGCAGCTTCGCCCTGTTGTATATTTTACTGTTGGTTTATACGGTTTTAGAGAGTTTGCTGAAGTTGAAGTTTCACGTGGAACAATGAAATAATAATAAAGCCAGCAACCAGTCCTTCGACAAATTCAGGAATCGGAGGAAATAAATTTTATACCAGAATATGAAATTAGTATCAGATAAAGAATTCAAGAAAAAGATATTTACTAAAGACGAATTAAAAAATGTAGAGTTTGATTCCTGTAGTTTTTATAATTGTGATTTTTCGGAGCAGAACTTTTATAATACAGAGTTCGTAGAATGTGTTTTTGATGAATGTAATTTTTCTTCGGTTGTGATTTCTGAGGTGGCCTTTAAGGATGTTGAATTTAAAAATTCGAAATTGATAGGAGTTGATTTTAGTACTTGTAATAATTTCATGTTGTCCTTTTCTTTTCAAAATTGCATTTTAAATTATTCACAATTTTCCGCTTTGAAAATTAAGAATACAGTTTTTGAAGATTGTCATATTAAGGAAGTGGATTTTACGGAATGTGATTTGCAGTCATCAAAATTTAATAATTGTGATTTGGAAGGGGCAGTTTTTGTAAAAACAAATCTCGAAAAAGCCGATTTTAGGACTGCAAATAACTTCACAATTAATCCTGAAATTAATAGGATGAAAAAAGCAAAATTCTCAATTTTGGGGGCTAATTCATTATTGAGTAAGTATGGGTTGGATATTAGAAGTTAGAAGTGAAAAATTATAAATCATAAATCCAAAAAATGCCAACAATTAGTAAAATTATAATTGCAATAGCAATAGTTTATATAACAGCTGTATTAATAATAATCGACTTTTCTGATTTATCATGGCAAACAAACAGTGATAACTACTGGAAGCTTATAGCCGGATTTGTTTTTATTGCAATTCAGTTTATGTACAAGAAAAAGAGAGAAGACTGATTTTATTCTATTTTCGTAATATCACATTTTCAGCAACCATCCAATTAAATGTTAATATGACCACATCACCTATTTCAGGAAATAATCTCAAAGATCTAATGGTTTGTAAAGATCATTTGGTGACCAAAAATGACTTTTCGCTATTGATTGATGAAGAAACAGAACTATTGGTTACAAATCCGCAGCCTTCTCAGGATGAAATAGGGAGATATTACGAATCTGACGAATACAATTCTCATTCAGATGAAGAGCGTTCGTTTTTCGATAAGGTTTACAATTTTGTTAAATCAGTCAACCTGAAAAGTAAATATTCTATTATCGATAATAATTTCGACGGTGTAGGAGAGGTTCTGGATATTGGATGTGGGGCAGGAGACTTTTTAAATTTTTGCAAAACAAAAGGATGGAGTGTTAGTGGTGTAGAGCCTACAAAAAAAGCCCGTGAAATTTCGGAAAAGAAACTCGGAATTAAAATCAACGGGGATTCTTCGTTGGAAAGTTTTGAAGATAATTCGTTCGATGTTGTAACAATGTGGCATGTGCTTGAACACCGTTACGATATTATGGAAACAGTTGCTCATTTAAAAAGAATTGTAAAACCGGGTGGATTAATTATTATAGCGCTTCCTAATTACAAAAGTTACGATGCGAAATATTATAAGCAATTTTGGGCTGCTTATGATGTGCCTCGTCACCTTTTTCATTTTTCCAGAAAAACTATTGATATTATTCTTCAAAAAAATGAATTAAAACTTTCGAAAATTTATCCTATGTGGTTCGATGCATTTTATGTTAGTTTAATTTCCGAAAAAAACAGAAGTGGTAAAATGAATCCTCTTAGAGCAATTTTCGTCGGATTATTATCAAATTTGAAAGCAGTCTTCTCAAAAGAAGCCTCTTCGTTGATTTATCTGTCTAAAATCAATTAAATTTCCATTTTAAGACGATTTAAGAGTGTTTTTCTGTTATTGGCATGTACTGTGTCGAAAAATCTGTAAAACGGACAGACGAGGGATGAAAATTTAGGCTTTTTTTCCTATTTAACCACAATAACTTCCAATAATGGTGTTGTGTTTCCAATTTTTGGAATAATTATTTTATCCTTAATTTATTTCATATTTTTCATTATTTATAATAGTTCTTAATAATATGATTATCATCATGGTTTTTAAAATATTCTAACATTTACTTTGCATTGTTTTTATTTATACTATTTAAGAATAATGTTTAATGTTTAGAAAATTACTTTTTGCTTTTTTATTTATTAGTCTATCTAATTTAGCATTTACAGAAAACACATCTATCGAAGGTCATATTTCCTCAACCGGAGAACGATTGCCATACGTATCTGTTGTTATTAAGTCACTCAATTTAGGGGTTAGTACCGATATCGACGGCAGATACCACATGGAGGTAGAACCCGGAAATTATTCGGTTGTAGCATCTTTTATGGGCTATAAATCATCTACAAAGAACATAGAGATAAATAAAGGTCAACATTTACATCTTGATTTTGATTTGAGACCTGATGTTTTTGGATTAGATCAGGTAGTTGTTACTTCTACACGGAACGAAGTTTCAAGAAAGGAATCGCCTATAACAGTAAATGTATTAAGTGATAGAATATTCGAAATAACACAGGCTTCAACTATGTCGCAGGGTCTTAGTTTTACACCTGGTTTAAGAGTTGATTTGAATTGTCAGAACTGTGGTTTACCTGATGTAAAAATGAATGGTCTGGCGGGAGCTTATTCGCAGATATTGATAGATGGCAGACCTTTGTATTCGGCTTTAAGCGGGGTTTACGGTCTGGAGCAGATTCCGGCTAATATGATAGAGCGCATTGAAGTTGTAAAAGGTGGAGGGTCGGCTTTATATGGAGCTAACGCCATTGCCGGAACGATAAATGTTATCACAAAAGATCCGATAGAAAACACTTTTTCGGTAGGAATAAACTCTTCTTTTATAGGTTTACAGACACTTGATAATAATGTGACTTTCAATTCTTCTACAGTTTCTGAAGATTATAATTCGGGTGTATCTTTCTTTGGTAATTACAGAAACAGGGACGTGTTTGATGCAAATGACGATGGTTTTTCGGAGTTGTCGAAAATTAAATCCTATTCTTTTGGGACTAAGGCATTTTACAAACCCAATAATCTGAGCAGATTTGGAATGGAGATACATTTTATAAACGATTTCAGACGTGGAGGAAATATGTTTGATAAAATGCCTCATCAAACCGATGTTACCGAACAAACAGCTCACGATATTTTAAGTGGTCAGCTATCGTACGAAGCTTATAACAGTAGTATGCGGGATAAATTTTCTACTTACCTGTCGTTTCAAACAACGAAGCGCGATAGTTATTACGGTAGTGGAGGGAATTCAGATGATCCTGCCGATCAGCTTTTAGCGGCAAATTATTACGGTAATTCTGATGATTTGACTTTTGCAGGTGGTATGCAATATTCGCATTCCTTCGAAAGTTCTACGCTTACCACCGGAGTGGAAGCAAAGCACAATAATGTTATAGACCGTATGCCTGGTTACAACAGAGTAATAGATCAGACGGTCGATAACTACGGAATTTATCTTCAGTATGAATTTCAACCTTTGAAAAAAACAACGGTACTACTTGGAGGACGTTACGATTACATGCCTATAACAGGATTGTATGATTATAATGTAATCTCTGATGTAAATAGTTTAAATATGAAAGTTTTTACTCCACGTGGATCGCTTATGTACGATATTAGTTCGAATGATCAGATAAGATTTACTTATGCGCAGGGATTCAGACCACCTCAGGCTTTCGACGAGGATTTACATATAGAAACTATTGGCGGATCAGCAAAAATTGTTAGAATCAACCCTGAATTACAAGCCGAGAAATCGACTAGTTTTACGCTTGGATACGAGAAAAACATGTATTTCGGAAGCTCAACTGTCGATTTTACTGCCGATGCATTTTATACAAAATTAAGTAATCCTTTCATAAATGTTCCTGTTTTCGATGATACAACGCTACCCGAAAATATTGTTTTGGTTGAGAAAAGAAACGGAGACGGTGCTTCGGTAATGGGGGCTAATCTTGAATTAAATACCTATGTATCAGAAAAGATCAATTTTCAGTTAGGAGCAACTTTCCAGAAGTCGGAGTATGAAGTTGAAGAGGTTGTAATAGAGAGCGGAGACGATATTGATAACCCGATTATCGTTACTACAAAAGAGATGCTTAAATCGCCGGATGCATATGGATATCTGACATTACAATATCTACCTACAGATAAATTTTCGGCCAATGTAACAGGTATTTATACCGGATCAATGCTTGTAGCCAATCAAACTTCATTAGAAATAAGAGAAACACCTCAGTTTATTGAACTAGGTTTAAAACTCAGCTACGATATTGTGATAAACAACAGCTTAAAAATGGAATTAAGCGGAGGTATAAATAATATATTAAATGCCTATCAAAACGATTTCGAATCGGGAGCAAACCGTGATTCGGGATATATTTACGGTCCGTCGCAACCCCGTACAATTTACGCTGGAGTAAAGGTCGGGATGTTCTAAATAGACTATACTATTTATTACGCAATAGCCTTTAGGATTTAATGCCTGAAGGCTATTGTATGTAAATTTACTTATCTTCGGCGACCGAAAAGTAAAGTATAATGAAGAATTTTAGTTTAAAGAATCTCGGTCCCGGACTATTGTACGCAGGCGCAGCTGTTGGTGTTTCGCATCTGGTACAATCTACAAGAGCAGGTGCAAACTTTGGTTTGTGGATGGTATTAATTGTGTTGCTAACTAATGCTATAAAATACCCCTTTTTCGAATTTGCGAGTCGTTATACAGCTGTAAAAAAGAAGTCTGTTTTAGAAGCCTATAAAGAAATTGGAGATTGGGCATTGTGGTTGTTTCTCACTCTTACTGCTCTTACCATGTTTGCAATTCAGGCAGCCATAGTAACTGTTACTTCCGGTTTGGCAAAGGAGATTTTTGGATTAGATATCCCGATTAGTTTTATTTCTGTTTTCTTGCTGATTATTGTTGGCGCAATATTAGTTATCGGTAAATATTCTCTGCTCGATAAAATGATGAAAGTGATTATTATTTCGCTTGCTATAACAAGTTTAGTTGCAGCTTTTTTATCGGTAGAGCAAAATTGGGGCAGGGCAGATCAGTTTCTATTTGAAATGGATTTAACTCAGCCTGCACATCTGTTCTTTTTTATCGCCCTGATTGGCTGGATGCCCGCGCCGATCGATATCACTGTGTGGCAATCGGTATGGACCAGGGAACGTCAGAAAATAGATAAAGGATTTAGTTTAAATAATGCTCTTTTCGATTTTAAGGTTGGTTACTGGGGTACAGCACTTTTAGCTGTATTTTTTGTTATTCTTGGAAGTATGACACTTTTTAACTCCGGAATAGAACTATCGTCAAGCGGAGGGGTTTTTGCTAATCAGTTATTGGGAATTTACACCGATAGTATAGGGCAATGGGCTTATCCAATTATTGCTGTTGCTGCATTTACAACTATGTTGAGTACGAATTTAAGTGTAATGGATGCATATCCGAGAGTATTGGGTGAAACTCTTCAGTTATTAGGATTTACTAAGCAAAAGATAAAATACTTTTGGTGGATCGTAATGATTGTTATTGGAACAACAATCGTTATTATTTTCTTTATGAAAAACATGAAGCAAATGGTTGATTTAGCTACTACATTGTCGTTTTTAACGGCTCCTGTCTTGGCCTACTTAAATTTAAAGATTGTCAGAAGTAAAAGCTTCCCTGTGAAATACAAACCTAAACGAACTATGTTTGTATTATCGCTAATAGGTATTTCGATTATGATAGCTCTATCACTTGTTTACTTGTACACTAAATTTTAAGCACATTATTTACTTATAGAGTGTATGCTTTGTTTAAGGCTCTGGTTTAGTGTGTAATAAA
>JBDLJM010000010.1 GCA_039714315.1 Bacteroidota bacterium
AATTCCCAGTGTTAGGGTTGGCGGACCGTATACTATTACTGTATCATTTATCGGATACAATAATTTTGAAGTTAAAGATGTAAATCTTCAACTTGGTGAAACTTATTCTATTAATGCTAATATGACTGATTCGTCTGTAGCATTGGAAGATGTAGTTGTTGTTGCAGAAAAAAATGCTGTATTCGATAAAAGAAGAACAGGTTCTGCAGTAAACATTACAAGTAAAACCATTAAAGAAATTCCAACAATTTCAAGATCTCAAGGAGATTTAACAAAACTAACTCCTAGTAGTGACGGAAACTCTTTTGGAGGTAGAAATAACCAATATAACAGTTTCTCTTTGGATGGATCTATATTTAACAATCCATTTGGATTGGATGCTGCTACACCTGGAGGTCAAACAAGTGCTCAACCAATTTCGCTTGATGCAATTGAGCAAGTTCAGGTTGCTATTGCTCCTTACGATGTAACTCAAGCTGGTTTTACCGGAGCAGCAGTAAATGCAGTAACAAAATCAGGAACAAACGAATTTAAAGGAACTGTTTACGGTTTTTACAGAAACCAAAATATGACTGGTAATAAAGTTGGCGGTGTAGAAATAGACAGAGCAGACTTAAATCAATTCCAATCAGGTTTATCCGTAGGAGGCCCATTAATTAAAAACAAATTATTTTTCTTTGCAAACTTCGAAGTTGAGCAAAGACAAGATTTAGGTTCTCCAATGAAAGCTAACAGAGGAGAAGCTGTTGAAGGTAATATTTCAAGAATATCAGCTGCTGATATGGATGCTGTAAGCGATGCTCTTTACAATGCATATGACTATGAAACCGGAGCTTATGAAGGCTATATGCACGATACGAAAAACACAAAAGGTATTGTGAAAATAGACTGGAATATATCTGACCAACACACTCTTTCGGCAAAGTACAACTGGCTTGATGCATCTCAGGATAAAAATGCTCATCCAAATGCAATTATCCAAAGAGGGCCTAACAGAAATACTCTTCAATTTGAGAATTCAGGATACCAGATAAATAATCAAATTAATTCTGGAATTATAGAATTAAACTCTCGTTGGGAAAATGCATCGAACAAATTAATGGCAGGATATACTAAGTTTCATGATTTTAGAAATCCTTTCTCTGATCCATTCCCTGTAATAAATATTCTACAGGCAGGAACAAACGGAATTGTTGCCGGTCACGAACCATTTTCTATCAATAACGTACTAAATCAGGAAGTATATCAGTTTACTGATAACTTTAACTATTATTTAGGTAACCATGTAATTACGGCTGGGGTATCATTTGAAAAATTCAAATTTGCCAACTCTTTTAACCTTGTAGCTTACGAAAACTGGTTTAACCCTGACTTAATTCCTTATGGTAGTCCTTACTATGGTACTTTTAGTCCATGGTTCGACCAAGAGGATGGGACAAGAGCTGTAGATAATTTTATAAATGCTGTAAATGCAGGTGCATTTGATGCAAACGTACAGAACGCTAAAGATGTAAATGCTGCTGCAAACTGGAGTTGGGCATATACAAATGTTGGTCAGTTTGCTACTTATATACAAGACAAATGGTCTGTAAACGAAAACTTTACACTTACAGCAGGTTTACGTATTGATATGCCATTATATTTTGACACATCAGAAAATATTACTCCTAATACTGACGATATTACATATTTCGATCCCGAAGGAAACCCTATCAAGTTTGATAACACTAAACTTCCAAACCAAAAACCATTATTCTCTCCTAGGTTTGGATTTAACTGGGATGTTACAGGAGATAAAAGAACACAAATTCGTGGGGGATCAGGTCTGTTTACAGGACGTTTACCATTTGTATGGATTGGAAATCAGGTACAGAATACCGGTACAGGATACTTTAACGTAACAAACCCTAATTTCGAATTCCCACAAGTTTGGAGAACTAACTTAGGTGTTGACCACAACTTTGGTCAAGGATGGATTGTTGAAGCTGATGTTCTTTATACTAAAGATATGAATGCAGCGATGGTTCGTAACTATGCGTTAGGAACTCCATCAGGAAACCTTAAAGGTGTTGGCGATACAAGACCTGTTTACGTAGGTGATGATGTTGTACGCTATGATGACGGTTTTGGAGGAACACCTGTTGCTAATGCATATATATTTGACAATGTAAGTGAAGGATATAGTTTTAACTTCTCTGCTACTGTTAAAAAATCATTTGAAAATGGTCTTTACACCAGCTTAGGATATAACTATCTTGATGCAAAAGATGTTTCTTCAATTTCTGCTGAAATTTCGGGAGATGCTTTTGATAGAAACCCTATTAGTGGAAACTCTAATAACCCGGTATTAGCTCCTTCAATGTACGGTAACAAACACCGCTTTGTGATGGTAGCAGCCAAAACTGTAGAATGGAATGAAAAATGGGTATCTACTTTCTCTCTTGTAGGTGATATAGCTAAAGGTGGAAGATATTCTTATACATATTCAGGAGATCTAAACGGAGATACGTCTCCATTGAACGACCTTATCTATATTCCTACTGAAACTGAATTGCAGAATATGCAATTTTCAGATTATACAGATTATTTAGGTAATACTGTTGCAGCTGCTTCTCAAAAAGATGCTTTCGAAGCATTTATTAATCAGGACGAATACTTAAGTGCAAACAGAGGTAATATAGCTGAAAAATATGCAATATTAAGTCCTTGGTATTCTAAATTTGATTTTAGATTCATGCAGGATTTCAACTTTAAAGTTGGAAGCAGAACTAATACTATTCAATTTACTTGGGATATCTTGAATGTTGGAAACTTACTTAACTCAAATTGGGGAGTATACCAATTACCGGTAAATACTCAACCACTTGGTGTTACTGTTGACTCAGATCAAATCCCATCTTACACATTCGATGTAGAGCAGAAATCAACTTTTGTTGATGATTTCAGTTTAATGAGCCGTTGGCAAATGCAATTTGGTATAAGATATATTTTCTAATAGAAAATTTATAAACCACACAAAATAAACACAAAAGCTGCCTTTCACAAAAAGGCAGCTTTTTTTATGACATATATCATAAAAACAATACTTTGAATAATTAATTAATAGAATATATTTGCAAGCGCAAAAGCTTATAAATACATATAAAGACTACTCTTTAGCATAATTTATAGTTTAGATTACTATAATCCCTACTGAATATAAATTTCATAATAACCCACTAAATTCAAAAGAGTAATTTATCATAGTAACATTTGTATTAACGTAATGTTTTTCTTACATTTGCACTGACGTCCGTATAGATAATTCTTACATTCGTCTTAAGTAATTATTACAAGAACTTATTTAGATATATATATAATTTTTTACATGCTAAGCATTAGAAATATCGTTTTTTTATTTGGTGTTTTATCATTGGTATCGTGTGTGTTGGGAAAAGAAGAAAACGAACTGATTGAGACAAAAACAAGCTTGTCTTCAATTGAAATCAGCAACTATCTTCCAAACTCTAGAAATTCGATCAGCAACGGTTACACAAAACTTTCTTATTCTCTAATTGGCACGAAAAACGCTGCTAATCTAGAGGAGAATTTTGGTCAGGGTGATTTAAACAACAAAGAATTATATTTTGACTCTTCTAACTATAATTTTCTTAAAAATATTCCCAAAACTACTCTGCTCACTACTGAGCTGGTAGAATCTATTATTCGAAAAAATATTTCGCGATTTAATACAGGTTATACCGAATTAGAAAATGAAAAAATGGAACTGGCAGGTGTTATTTCCAGATTAGAAAGAGATTTGATGATTACATTGGAGGTACCTGAGAATAAAACCCTTAATTGGTCTGTAGTAAAAATTTGGACTATGGATAAAGAAAATTCAAGACCTCAAATTCATTCAGTATTATTTGCGAAAGCCAACAATTTTAGCTCTATAGGGTTAATCAAAAATAACGTGATGCTAAAAGACGGAGATTTTGTTTACAGACTTGTACTAAACGATGAATTACAGTTCCATAAAGACATGAATATATATGTGTCGGTAAATATGGATGAGTTACTGGATTAAAAACATATTTCTACTCTTATTTTATACCCTACTCTACCAAATTATTTCATTCTCAAATCTAAGCAAGAAAATACTCAACATTTCTATACACTTTTTTTTCTCCGGATAAAATAGTTAATATATTCTGATATCATATATTTATGGACTATTAAACAAAGATTTTATTACAATATAGATCTCATAAATTAACCATCTATGAATACTAAAATAGTTACAATATTTTTATTAATAATTGTCCCATTTACAGTTTTTTCTCAAAGTTATCCTGACCAACAAATAATTCTAAAAAACGGTTCCGAACTTTTGTCCAATATTGAGGAAAGTAAAAATATTATTCAAAACAGCAATAATTCGTTGGAACTGGCAAGTGATGCTTTAGACGGATATTTCATTCTGAAACCTCAAAATTCTGATGATTATTTTAACAGGGGATTGCCTTCCTGGAACGGCTTTGCACCTGAAAATGAAAATTCGTCATTTAAAGTGATGATGAGGTTTAAAGTTTATAATCAGTGGCAAAGATGGGTAACAGTAGGTTATTGGGATAAGGAAATTTGGTCGAGCTATGGTTATACATCATTTACAGGAGGAAATATAGCTATAGACTATGTAAAACTAAATGAATATATCAGTGAATTTCAATTCAAAGTAGTTTTTAAACGAAACAGTACTAACTACGCTCCGCCCTCAATTGAACAACTTAGTTTTTTTGTAAGTGATTCAAAAACAACCGATAATTTATCATTGACTGATATTTACAATGATAATCCCGACGAAATATTTATTCCTACCGACCATATATATCAATATGATGTTGATGATGAGATTGGAGCAGATATATGCTCTCCTTCTACAACTTCAATGATCCTGAAAAGCTATGATATAAATGTTGATCCTTACGAATTTGCACTGAGAACCAAAGATAAGTACTGGGACTTATTCGGAGTTTGGCCAAGAGTTGTTCAGCATGCGCATGAATATGGTCTGGAAGGAACTGTAAACAGGTACAGAACATGGAGTGAAGCATACGAAGCTCTTAAATCAGGAAAAAGAATTGCCATGTCGATTGGACAGCCTTTATACAGTGGCCATCTTGTTATGTTAGCAGGATTTGACAAAAACGGTAATCCAATAGTACATGATCCTGCAAAAAGTGACGGTTACAGTAAAGTTTACAGCAAATATGACATCTCAAAGGCCTGGTTTAACAAAGGAGGGATTGCATATACATTTTACTTTAATGAAAATACAACCGCTATTGAAGATATTGAAAACTTAAATAAAAGCGTAAAAATAAGCCCCAACCCTGTGACAGGAAAATTTACTATCAGTGTTAATATTGAAAAAACTACTAAATTAAGTATCTCTATAGCAGATATCAAGGGAGTACTTATTGGCAAAATATTAGAAAAGGAGAAAGTACTGGATGGTAAATATATTCTCCCTGTAAATGAGGACTTAACTCCCGGGATATATTTTATAAAATTAAAAACAAACGAAACTACGGTGGTAAAAAGATTAATTAAGAGATAAGCTGTTTATACTCAACTGAGGTATTCAATCCTAATTAATTAATACCTTAAATACACAAAATAATTAGAATATAATATCGAGTAAAAAAAAAGGTCATTTCAACTCAAGAAGTTGAAATGACCTTTATATAAGTTGGATTCGTTCTGGTTTTACTTCATAATAACTTTAGCAGAACGTACTTTTCCTTTTTCATCCTGAAGCTGTACAAAGTATAATCCCTGTTTAACAGCACTAACATTTATATCTGTCTTTCCTTCAATTGTTTTTGACATTACAATTTGTCCTATGCTATTGAAAAGTCTGAATTCTGACTTCCCTTTTGCTTCAATAGTTAAGATATCAGAAGTAACCGGATTAGGAGAAATTTTTAATACAGAACTTTTATGATCATGGCTAACAATGCCTAGCTGAGTCTGTGGTGAACCTAATTCTGCAATTTCAGCATCACTTAAAGTAGAAGCGAAAACTGAAACCATATCAATATCTTTATCTCCATCCCTGTCAACTTCATTGTTACCAGCCACTTTGAATGCTGCATTATCTGAATGTTCATCTGCACTGTATGGTGCAGGTCGACCATCGGTAAAGTCTCCCAGAATTTCGTGCCACAAAACACCATTTACATAAAATTTTATGTACTCTCCAAGCTTAGCAGCGTAGGTAACGCGGTACCATTCATCTACATTTATCACATTTGATGAAAAACCAATTTCAGGCTCTCCTGAAGAAGTATTCCCTACGGTACCAACCTTAAGGTTATCAATCTCCATTTCAGATGTATAACCCGAGCTTTTACTATCAGGATTTACTTCGAATAGAGAATATATTCCAGTCGCATTACTAACACGCACATCGACCACAACCGTAAAATCATTTACCCATGAACCACCTCCATTTACAGGTATTCCATGCCAAATTTTAATCCAGTTGTTTTTATTAATTTTTACAGCTTTATCGTTAATTCCATCAATAACCATATAATCTGTGCCTTTAACAGAAGCGACGTCATTACCGTCACCATCTCGATGTAAAACTCCTTCACACGAACGTTCACCCATACCTGAAGCCAAAGGAGAAGTATTATCAAATAAAGTTTCTTCAGTGCTAAAGGTATATATTCCAGTTGTTTTGTCTAAAATCGATGGACTGACAAAATTTAAATCCTGATATGCCGATTGTTGTGCATAGATTCCGGTAGAAACCGTCAAAATCAATAATGCTAATAGTAAAGATCTTAATCTCATAAGCTAAGTTTATTAAAGGTTAATTATTAATTAAAAATAAATCCTATTAATTTAGGATTATGGCTTAATGAATTATTAAACTATGCATGTGTGTAAAAGTTTTACTAATATATTAAATTATTAACAACATTTCCTAACTTTTCTAATCAATAGAATATTTTACTCAAACAGTTATTTCAGAAGAACAAATACCACATCAGTACTTTGCCAAAAAAAGCACTATTAAAAGATAAAACTCAAATAATCTAAGTAACTGCGCCAAGGATAGAAGTGGCAGCTTTTTTTCTAAAAACATTGTAAGGTTTTTGTTTGTGTGGCTGACGACAGGAAGACCCCACAAACAAATTTAACCGAACATATTTTTAGAGAAAAACTATAACGCATAGCCTGCCCGGGCGCCCAAAACAATTTTGCAGTAATGGCAATCAGATCTTTCGGCTGCGTTTCTCGCCGCTCAAGATGACGAATAAAAAGTCACCCTCTCACTACAACCTTTATGAATATTAGTGAGAGGATGACAAAAAAAAAGGGCTCTGCTAATAGCAAAACCCTCGTTATATATCGAAACTTTAAGCATATTACCTAAAGCTTATAGCCTTTTGTTAAGCAATCCCTGCAAATCCCATAAATGCAAGAGCCAACAATCCTGCTGTTACAAAAGCGATAGGAATTCCCGCCATACCTTTTGGTACGTTCGATAGCTCTAAGTGCTCTCGTAATCCTGCAAATGTTGAAAGTGCCAATCCAAAACCTACTGCGTTTGCTGCTGCAAAAATTACAGACTCTATAAGTCCGAAACCTTCTGTACCAACTGCTAAAATAGCAACCCCAAGTACAGCACAGTTTGTTGTAATCAATGGTAAGAAAATACCAAGTGCCTGATACAATGCAGGAGAAACTTTCTTAAGAACGATCTCTACCAACTGCACAAGCGATGCAATTACAAGAATAAATACAATAGTTTGCATGAATTCTATTCCGTAAGGAACTAAGATATAATTCTGAATCAGGAATGTTACAGTTGTAGCAATAACCATCACAAAGGTTACGGCTCCTGTCATACCAAAAGAAGTTTCAAGTTTTGTAGAAACTCCCATGAATGGACATACACCCAAGAATTTCGCTAAGACGATGTTATTTACAAATATCGCCGATATTACAATCATAAATATTTCCATGGCTTATTTCTTTATTGGGTTAATTTCTACCTTTTGAAGTTTAGCTTTTGCTTCCTGCTTACGTTTGTAAATATTAAGCAATGCAATAATGAATCCTAACCCGAAGAAACCTCCCGGAGCTAGTACGAAAACCAACATTCCGTCACCTTCCATGAATTTCACATCGAATAATGATCCACTACCTAATACCTCACGAACAGCTCCCAGTAATGTAAGAGCAAATGTAAATCCAAGTCCCATTCCAAGAGCATCAAGAATAGAATCTAAAGTGTTGTTTTTAGATGCAAATGCTTCGGCACGACCAAGAATTAAACAGTTTACTACAATCAAAGGAATAAACAGTCCTAATGCTGCGAATAATCCAGGTGTAAATGCCTGCATTACCAATTGAAGAACTGTTACGAAAGATGCGATTACCACAATAAATGCAGGAATACGAACTTTATCCGGAACAAACCCTTTAATCAAAGAAACAACGATATTCGACATCAACAATACAAATGTTGTTGCCAGTCCCATACCAAGTCCGTTGATCGCTGAAGTAGTTGTACCCAATACCGGACACAAACCAAGGAGCATTACGAAAACAGCGTTTTCTTTTAAAAGTCCTCTTGTAAAAATTGATGCTTTACTCATGACGTCCCCCTTTCATATAAGCGTCGTAAGCACGGGTAGCGGCATCAGAAAATGCTCTTGAAGATATTGTAGCTGCAGTAATTGCATCCACTTCTCCACCGTCCTTAGTTACCTTTAAGTTAAACTCTTTTGGATTTTTATCTCTAAACTGTACTGACCAATCCGATTTTTTCACATCCATTTTATCACCCAATCCCGGAGTTTCAGCATGACTTAAAACCGCCGTATTGATAATTGTTCCATCAGGCTTAAATCCAACCATAATATCGAATCTACCTGAGAATCCAAGTTTTGTATATGTAGAAATAGCTGTTGCAACAAGTTTCCCGTCTGCATCCATCACAGGATAACAAGAAAGAGAATCTTTGTCTGAAGCAATCATATATTTATCTCCATACTGAGCATCCTGCAAATCTGATGGAGAAACCACTTTAATAGCGTTTTCCAAAATCTTTTTATTTGCAAGGGCTATCGGCTCTTTTGTTATTTGGTAAACAAATCCAAGAAGAGCAGAAGCTACCAGGGCAATTCCCCCGAGGGCAAGTACCATGTTTACTAATGATGATTCTGTTTTATTTGCCATAACTTATTTACCGAATCTTTTAGGTTTCATATATCTATTGATAAGCGGTGTCCATCCATTCATAAGAAGAATAGCAAAAGAAACCCCTTCAGGATAAGCTCCCCAGGTACGAATAACTATTGTTAAAAGTCCGATACCGACACCAAAGAAAATTTGTCCTTTAGCACTCATTGGTGAAGTTACCATATCGGTAGCCATAAATACAGCTCCTAATAGCATACCCCCTGTTAAAAGGTGGAAGCTGGGACAAGCGTATTTTGTTGGATCAACCAGGTAAAGGATTCCTGCTAAAACTGCAGCTGAAACCAACATTGATACCGGAATATGCCATGTAATAACTTTTTTCCACAACATATACAATCCTCCCAGAATAATAGCAACAGCCGAAACTTCTCCAAGAGAACCTCCGATATTACCAATAAACATATCTCCAAGAGAAAGTTGTTTCATTATTTCTACAGCCGATTCTCCATTTCTCAATCCTTCACCCATTACTCCAAGTGGTGTAGCACCAGTTGTAGCATCAAGAGCAAAATTAAGAACTTCAGGCACAGGCCAGGAAGTCATCTCTACAGGAAATGAGATCAATAGAAATACACGACCTACAAGAGCCGGGTTGAATGGGTTTTGACCTAATCCTCCAAACGACATCTTACCTATTCCGATTGCAACCAATGCACCGATAATGATGATATGAATAGGAAGGTTTGAAGGCAGGTTAAACGCCAATAATAAACCTGTAATAATAGCCGAACCGTCCATTACTGTCGAATCCTGCTTTAGCAAGTATTTTGTTATAGCCCACTCGAAAAATACAGATGCTGCAACAGCTACTGCCGTTACCATTAATGCACCCAATCCGAAGTAGTAAACAGAAACTAGCAAAGCCGGAATCATGGCTATTACAACAGTCCACATCACTTTAGTCATAGAGTTTCCGCTATGAATATGTGGTGAAGGTGAAAGTGTAAGTTTCATACTAATAATATCTTATAAATTATTTACTAGAATTTTTTCTACGATTCTCTAATACTTTACTCTTATCCAAACGGATGTAATCCAATAAAGGACGATCGGAAGGACAAACAAAACTACATGAACCACATTCTATACAGTCCATAGTATCTTCTTGTTCGGCTCTATCCCACATACGTTTTTCACCAAGAGTCATAAGTAAAAATGGCTCTAATCCTGCAGGACATACGCTAACACACTTAGCACATCTGATACATGCATTCATTTCACCACGCCTGGATTCGTCCTGCTTCATGATAAGAACTCCTGAAGTACCTTTAGTAACAGGAACTTCAGTATCAGCAATAGCTTTACCCATCATTGGTCCTCCGGAAATAAGTTTACCGGTATCTTGTGGTAAGCCTCCTGATTTTTCAACTAATTGTTCTATTGGAGTACCCATACGAACCATGTAGTTTCCAGGATTAGAAACAGACTTTCCTGTTAGAGTAACAACACGCTCAAGCATAGGCTTGTTTTTTTGTACAGCTTCGTAAACTGCAAAAGC
Source organism: Bacteroidota bacterium (assembly GCA_039714315.1). Taxonomy (NCBI): domain Bacteria; kingdom Pseudomonadati; phylum Bacteroidota; species Bacteroidota bacterium. The sequence goes on from JBDLJM010000010.1 coordinate 10,766, forward strand.
AGTACCTACGTTCTGAACAACACAACCTACATGGATAGGAAGTTTTCCGGAAGGAACTTCACGACCAATAAGTGCAGCGATTAATTGTTTCTCACCACCTTGAGGATATTGAACTTTAAGAGGGTGAACAGAAATACCATCGTATTTGGCAGCGATTTGCTCCATGTTTTTGATAGCATCAGGTTTGTTGTTCTCAATTCCGATCATAGCCTTAGTAACACCTAAAGCATTCATCAAAATTTTGATACCAACCATTATTTCTTCACCTTTTTCAAGCATCATTCTATGATCTGATGTCAGGTAAGGCTCACACTCTACCCCATTGATCATTAAATACTCGGCTTTTTCTCCATCAGGAACAGCAAGTTTTACATGCGATGGGAAAGTTGCTCCACCAAGACCTACAATACCAAATTCTGATACTTTTTTCTTGATCTCGTCAGCAGATGCTTTAATTTCGGAAATCAAATCTTCCGAACGGTCGATTGATTCTTCCCATGCATCCTCTCCATCAGCCTGAATAATAACAGCTTCGCGCTTATAACCCGAAGAATCTGTTACAACATCAATTTTCTTTACTTTTCCTGATACAGAAGAGTGAATATTAGCAGAAACAAAACCACCCGACTGAGCAAGTAATGTTCCAACTTTCACTTCCTGATTCTTCTTAACAACCACTTTGGCAGGAGCACCGATATGCTGAGATACCGGAATTGCATATAATCCTTTTTCCTGTGGTGCTATTATTTCTATAGCGGCGTTTGCTGATAATTTATTCTCTTCAGGATGAACGCCTCCTTTTGGAAATGTTTTTAACCCCATAATATTATTCTTTTGAAGTTGATAAATTATCATCACCATCTTTCTTAGCTTCTGGCTTTTGGCTTTTGGCCTTTGGCTCAACTTGCTCAGGTGCTGATTCTTTCTTTTCTACAGCTTTCTCCTCTTCAGCTTTTGGAGCTTCAGTTTTTGGAGCAGCCTCTTTCTTATCGATAGCCTTCTTAACAGCAGCAGGAGCTTTCTTAACTTCCTCTGCTTGTTTTGGAGCCTTTTCTTTTACCATTTTTGTTAAATCAAGTTCATCAGCTTCAACAGCTTTTTCTACTTTTTTAACAACCGGTTTTTTAGCGGGCTTCTTGTTAGGATTTTCAGCTTTTCTTGGAGGAAAATTAATATCCAAAATAGCATCTGTAGGACATTCGTAAACACATTTACGACAGCTTGTACAAAGTTCGTAGTCGATGTAAGCCAAAGAATTTTCTACGGTAATTGCATCCGCAGGACATACCTTAACACATTTACTACAACCTATACATGCAGCCTCACACGCTTTTTTGGCAACATTTCCTTTTTCCTCGTTCATACAAGCAACATAGATTCGAAGGTTTCTTTTCCCCTTCCCAATCGAACGTAACTCGAACAAGTCTTTCGGACAAGCCTCAACACATGCGTTACACGCAGTACAGTTGTCTTCATTAACTACAGGTAATCCTGTTACAGGATCCATTGATAATGCATCAAAATCACACACATCAACGCACTCTCCTAAACCAACACAGCCAAACGAACACCCTGTTTCACCGGAATAAAGATTAGAAGCAACAGTACAGTTACTAGCACCATCAAACTCATTTGTTTGAGGACGCATAGCTTCGGTACCATTACAACGAAGAACAGCAATTACACGTTCCTTTTCGGCTACTTCAAGCCCAAGGATTCCGGCAACTTTCTGCATAGTTTCGTTACCTCCTACCGGACAGTAAAGATCATCTAGGTTTTCGGCTTTCGTTGTTGCTTCAGCAAACGGACGACAACCGGGATAACCACAACCTCCACAGTTCGATAAAGGAAGAACTTCTTCTACTTCTCCAATTAACGGGTTTTCGATTACTTTGAATTTAACAGATGCAAAATAAAGTACAATCGCAAACACTACGGCAATAACCACAGCAGTAAGAATTGTATAAATTAAAACAGCACTCATATTATAGCAAAGTTTGAAATATAAAAATTAACAATTACACTCTATCTTAAAGACAAAAGTAAAAAGACAAAAGTAAAAAGTGTATCACTTTAAACTTTGGACTTTATACTTTGTACTTGTTTACTTATCATTATCAAATCTAAATTCGAACAACGCCCGAATATTATTCTTTAAAAAGAACAGACCTGCATAATAAATTGGTAGTACTCCAAGGGCTACCAGTCCTTTTATTAAATCACTTTCAGTAAAAAATGAAGAAACTACCATTGCTGCTACCATCAATATAAATGGTAAAAGATAACCTATAAATAAGGCTATAAATCCTTCACTTCGAGTGAAAACAATGTTTACTTTATCACCCTTTTTGTAGTTACGATTCTTAATAGGTACCTGCACCTCCTTAATACTAGATTCCGACGAACTACATGCTCCGGTTAATTCACATGAAGCACATGATGTTTTTTGTAAAATTTCGACAGTTGCAATCTCACCGTCAATCGACTTAATTACACCTTCGTGATCTATCTCCTGAAAATCTCCCATTTCTCTTCAAAATAACTTCTAAAACTCCCAAATTCTAAAAACGGCACAAATTTACTGAAAACCGCGTGCAAAGATATGATAAATAACAGTTTATATACTAAAGAGTCGAACATAAAATCATATCGTTATATTTCAATAAGTTATACCTTAATTAAGAAATATTCTAAATACTAATAGTGAAATACGGACATATTTGATATATGAACTTAATATAATTACAAAAAAAACACCTCCAAAAGGAGATGTTAACAACAATTTTCTGTAAAATTTAAAAAATACTAACTCTTCTCAATTTTAACAGCCTCTTTTAAGTTTATACTTTCACCTTTATATTCGGCTATCATGAAGGCTGACCTAATTCCCATCTTTCTTACTTCCCTTTCAAACTTTAAAGCCTCTTTATAGTGATTAAAAACACCTAATGAATACTTATTAAATCCTCTGTCATTCTTTTCAAGAACTCCTGATAAATCAGGACTGTACATCCCCATTTTAAACTTTTGAAATGCACCAATCTGTACTCTGTATACTAAATCTGATTCTAAAACATTATCATTGGCATTTTCTTCCAATAGAGTATTGAGGTTTTCTATCTTAACCTTGTAATCTAAATTTTCTGCATTTAATTTTTCAAGCTTTGAAGACAGATATTCTGAATTGGAAACCTTTGTCTTATACTCTCCAAGTATTGGTCCAAACACATAAGTGTAACCCAATAAAGTTATTAAAACAGCTAAAAATCCATAAAGACTGTATATAACAGTTTTACGATTCTCTTTTTCTCTGTTTAAACCTGTTACTTGACCAATTAATTCTTTTTTTTGATTTTCAAGATTTTCAATATTAGACATAAGTGTTGCTATTTGCTCTTTTGCCTCTTGGGGAATGTAGACCATTTTACTGCTTTATTTTGTTAGAATAAAATTTATACTCAAATATAATTTATCCCAACTCTCTTTAGTCTTTAAAATTATATTTTTTCATTACTTCACACATAACTGTAAAACACTGCAATACATAAAAATACACCCCTACCTTAACTTCCACTTTCTTTTTAAGTAAGAAAATACTATCATGATCTTTCCTGAATATAAACTGTAAATCTTTAAACTTATAACATCTAAGAAACTACCCCCAACTATCATTATTTCTTTCTTTATTAATCAAATAATGAAATATTTACACCAAATAGGACTTCGTAGGTACTATAAGACCGTCTGGTAACTGCATAGTCCAATTCGGAATTTGAATCTCTATTATCAGAAATAATATTCAAGAAAAGGTCTACTTTTTTTAATATTTCATATTGGATTTTAAAATCATACTTTAAGTAATTATAAATAAGCAAATCAGAATTTTCGACAATGGTATATGCATATCTTACATCATAATTATACTTTTTATAAGCTGCATTTAAATATACCAACAACCTCTTATCTGAATATTTCATTTTTAATTTTGGGCTTAAATAAGTATAGCTGTAATACCCATTGTATAAGTCATCGCGTTTTGTATAATTAAATCCGGGACTAACCGAAAAATTTTCAAACATCTTTAAAGAATAGTTTACACCAATCGAATAATATTGATAATGTCTTAAAGGATAACCACTTTTAATACTTCCCAAGCTATCGGAAGCTGTATAATATTTATACTTTCGATCAGTAAAATTAGCTGTTAGTCTTATTTTATTTTTTTTATTTATTGAATACTCTATATCAAAACGCATTCTTAGATTAGAATGATCTAATGGCGTATTTGAATTATCATCATAGTATTTCTTAATCTGGTAAGTACTTCCTAGTTTTAGATCAAAATTATTCAAATTGTCTACTTTAAAATAAATACCCGGAGTATTTCCTATATATTTTACTGAACGCAGCAATTCATCACCAGAAATTGTAGTCCCCAACTTGTCGTTCCACGAAAAGCCATATTCCATACCAACAATCATGTTTCTTGAAATAAACCTTTCATATCTGGAGCTCACTCCAAGTTTTGTTTGATTTACATTTGGATATTGGAAATATCTTCTATGCCATAACTTACTGCCTATTTCAAATATATACTTGCCTTTTTTCTTCTTGCTAAATTTTGTATCGTATCCTAAATCAATAAAATAATCTGATAATATTAGGGCATCCTTATTTATATATTCATCGATATCACGATCAAATAATATTTCCGGACTGTTGTATATGTTATACTCATAGCCTCCATATGTAAAAAGCTTCGTTTTATACTTTGTTTGCGCGATTACATTTGTTGAAAGCACAGACATTAACATTACAATAGATAATATATTTCTAATAATACTGGGTGTCATTTATCAATAGCTTTTTAGTTTTATTATGTATTAAATACTATTCTCTTCATCTGTTTTAATTTCTCTACCATCTTTTTTAACAATATTTATTTCCTTTTTGTGTACAATTTTAAAATCTGGATCTATTTTAAGCAGTCGCTGATAATAAATATCGGCCTTTTCTTTTATGCTTTTAAGCTCATAAACCTGTCCCAAACGGTAAAGGGCAAATTTATGCTTAGAGTCCATTTTTAATGATTTCTTAAAGTAATTAATCGACTGATCATATTCCTTTAAATCAAATTGTATCATCCCTACCCAGTAAGCTGTCCAACTTTTTTTAGCACCGTTCTTTTCCGCTAACTCAAACGCACTTATAGCTTTTTCATACTCTTTCAATTTATACAATTCCTTCCCTACGGAGTATAACTCTTTTCCGTCAGGATTCAGTTTCAGCCAATTTAACCTGGTACTTAGAGCATTTGGAGTATCATTGGCGTTTTGGTATAGTCCTACCAGCCTGTTATATGCTTTAGTATAATTACGTTTAAGTTGAATAGCTCTAATGTATTGGTAAATTGCATCGTCAAATCGTCCGGCCTTCTCATATTGAAGAGCCAGATTGAAACGTAATCCAGGATTTTCAACATCTCTATCAGTGGCATCTTCAAATGTCTTTATAGCCATATTTATATCTCCTGTACGAGCATATAATACTCCAATGTTAATTTTAGCTTTTATATTTTCGGGATCAATCTCAATAACTTTCAAATAGGCTTCAATAGCCTTGGGGTATTGTTGCGATTTAGTATAAGCTAATGCCATATTATAATAAGCTCGGGCATAATTTGGATATTTTTTTACAAGGGACTGATAATTACCTATAGCATTATTAAATTGCTTAAGTTTTGAATATAAAACTCCTAAAGATGAAAGAGCCTTAAGGTAATCGGGTTTGACCCAAATAGCCCTCTTATACGCTTCAACTGCTTTGTCATATTTTTGTTGCTTTTCATAGATCGATGCAAGGCCGTACCAGCTTTTGAATGATTTAAAATTGTATTTAATTGCTAATTTATAATTGGAAACAGCATTTTTTACATCTTCCATATCTGTATATAACAATGCAAGATTATAATATGCAAATGAATAATTAGGTTTCATTTTAACTGCCAACAGATAACTTTCAATTGCTTTTTTCAGTTCTTTTTTGTTTTTGTACAAAACAGCCTGATTTAAAGTTGCTTCCGGGTAATCAAAACCTGATTTTTTTATTGCCAGTCCATACAACTTAATTGCTTCATCGATATTACCTTTTTTAGAAGCTAGTTTTGCTTCATGAAAATATGTTTGTGGCAAAGTCTCATAAAGAGAAAAACCGGCAATAATTAATTCAGCTTCATCATATCTCTCCTGCTTAACTAAAAACGCACTAAGCTCTTCAATAATCTTTTCATCATTTGGATTTATCTCTAATGCCTTTCGTAAATGATACTCAGCTTTAGGAATTTGATTATCTTCCGAATAAAGTTTCCCGAGATAAAAGTTGGCATAGTAAGAATTTGTATTTAATCTATATACCTTTAAAAGTTCATTTTCTCTAACCTGTTTATCTTCACTTATCATAGCCAGATAAACCCTTGGCAGTTGATATTTAGGTTTATATTCAATAGATTTATTAAAGCTTTTAGTTGCTGATATTGTATCCAATAACTTTAATTTTGCAATTCCGTAATAACAATAACTCTTTGCTTTTACTTCTCCTGAAGAAAGTTCAATACTTTTTTTTAGTTCAGCTTCAGCTTCATCCCATCTTTCCAGATTTGACAACAATAATGCAAGGTTAAAATGAGGTTTAGGATTCAACTCATTAATGGTTATGGCTTTTCTATAGGCGATCTCAGCATTACTGTACTGGCGTAATTTTGACGATGACACAGCAAGGTTAATATAAGCGGCAAAGAATGTTGAATCAAGTAATGTAGCAGTCTTAAAATACTTGTATGCATCTCCATATTTGTGTTTTTTAAGAGAAACTAATCCTAAATAATTGCTAACCAACGAATTATTACCCCTCAACTCAAGGCGCTTAAATATCTTCAAAGCCTTATCATAGTTTTCATTTTTATAATGCCTTCTGGCTATTATATAAGTAGAGTCATTCTTTAATAAATTTCTTTTTAGTGTAGTTGAGGATTCATCAATTTCGAAACTCACAATATTCTCCGATTCTACAACATTACCTGCTTTTATATTTATTACTTCCGGAGCTCCGGATATTTGTTCAGCATAGGAATTAAGATAGATAATTAATACAAAAACACCTATAAGCAGAATAATAAATGGAATAAAACTATTTAATATTTTTTTTATCATAATTGTATATTTTTATCTACGCTCTCCTTCAACCCTATTTTATTAATATTTTGTATTTGAAGTCCGGGACGGGCATTTACCTCTATAACCATAGGTCCCGAATAACGGTCTAAAATAATATCCACTCCCAAATAGTCAAGAGGGAATAATTTAGATGTTTCAATAGAAATTTCTAATGTTTTACTCCAGTCAGGTATTACTTTACCTGCAAAGTAATTTCCTGAATCCGGATGATAGTCTACATATTTATTTTTATAGAAACCCTGAGTAACAATCCCTCTGTCCATATCTACACCTATCCCTATCGCTCCCTGATGTAAATTCGCTTTTCCTCCCGATTTATTGGTTGGTACACGAAGCATTGCCATCAAAGGGATACCTTTGAGAAGAATTATCCTAAAATCAGGAATACCTTTGTCGTATATTCCTGTTAGAAACGGATGTGGTGTCAGGCAGTATTCGATAATGGCTTTATCTTTATCTCCGCTTGAATACACCCCATAGAGTATTGAAGCCAAGTGATGATAAAGTTTATTTTTTTTATACACCTCTCCCGAATGCGTCGTCCAAACACCTTCGTCCTTTTGAAATAAAATTAATATTCCGCCTCCTCCACTTCCATTAGCAGGCTTTATCACTATCTCTTTTTGAATTAAAATTTGCTCTAATATTGTACTTATCTCCCATAACTCATTTACAACCGCATAAGTAACAGGAACAGGAACTCCATTTTTTTCAAGAATAGACTTGGCCAATACCTTGTCATTTGCCAATGGGAAATGTTTTCGAGGATTATTTGGATATACATATTCGAGATTCCGCTGATTAATACCAACCAAGTACTCACTTGCATTCAAAATCTTTTTTAATAATTTCTTCATCTCAATAAAACTCTAAAACGGATAAACTCAATAACCCTAATTCCTATCCATTGACCTAATAAAAGATTTAATCCTATAATGACTAAAAACAGCTCAGGAAAAGCTAAAAAGAAAGCCTCCATAGAGTCAGAATTCATTGCGAAATATGCAACAGACGACACTATAAGCGTTTGTAATGTAATTAACAAGGCCTGTACAAATCCTTCCTCACTTATTGTTCTGGCGAACCTCTCGGCACTTATAGTAAGTATTACAATAGGGAAAAGAGCTATATATGCAAGAGAACTAATATTTAATTCAATAGAGAGATAGGATATTATAAGAAAAAGTATAACTACTGCTACCAGCATAATCACCAACTTAGGAGTATATAATATGCCCCATTTTTCGAGAGGAAAATGTACCAGGCTTACAACTCCTATAACTATCATAAAAGCTATTAATCCCCAAAACAATCCGGTTTCGCGACTTGCAACAGCTATTAATGCTGGCAGAAAAACACCAAATGTTTGCATTCCTATTACATTGCGGAAAATTGCCACAATCAATGCTCCCAATGGAAGTAATAACACGATTTTTAATAGTCCGATTGGAATTCCGATACTCTCGAACAGTTTCCACAACTGGTATGCATTAAAAGGGTGTGACTTTAATTCTTGTTGAAGTAATGGATTTGGACTTAGTCTTGACTTAACATTAAACTTGTATTCAAAATTAATGTTTTTTGTGTGTGAAAACAGAAATTTATCACCGCGATACATGGATAAATAATTATGTGGCAAAAATGCAAAATGGTTGTTCAATGGATCAAATGGTACCCATTCATTGCCTATATAAGCCTCAACCCATTGATGTGAAGTTTTTTTTGTGCCGGATTCCAAAATTATCCCTCCAACCAAACGCGAAGGTATATTTGCAGAACGAGCTAACGCTATAAACAGTCTACTTTTTCCATTACACGATGCTTCTCCCAGTCTTGCTGCTGTAAGAGCATCTGTAACCCCCTTAAATGGTCTTGATTTAAGTGAATTAGTGTAACTCTGAATATTGGCAAGCACCTCCAATATTTGATCATTATCTCCTACTTCCTCTTGGAAAATTCGATTTATCTGTGGATGTTTTACCTGTATGTTTTTGGTTGTCTTTAAGTATTCGTTAAAACTTGGAGGATATGTTTTAGGTATAATCAGGGTAGAATCAATGTTATATTTTATAGCCCTTCCAATAAATTCAAAAGAATACCTTATAGGTAACATTCCATTTCCATTCATTGTATTCCATGTTCCTACTCTACCAGATTTAGTCTGTTCTACTAAAAAATTTAAACTCGGACTATTATTTGTTTCATAACTAATTGTCTGTCTGTTATCTGATATTGGCAGGTAAGTGGAAATATTAACAGGCTGACTAAATCCCCTCGAAGAAATATCAATATTGACCTCATACTTTTTTTGAGGTAAGATATTTTTAAAAGTATATTCCCATGAAATAAATTTTACAGAAATAACACCGATAGTAATTAATATAAATGCAAATGAAATTAATCGAGCTACGTTCATGGATATGATATTTATGTGATATGAATCATCTTTTTTTCGAAAGCGCGAATATAAAAAAATCATGATATAAATAGGAGAATTCTAAACAAAACAGCTCTGATTATATCGATTTTTTTCAAACTCAATGCCAGGTATTACAGGCATTGTAGGCATTCTCCTTAAGGAGGTAGTAGTGTAAAATTACTAAGCCGTAATTTCTTTGTAAGAAGAAAAAAAGGCTTTGATTATTGCCAACAAAGTATAAATAATAATAGCTAATAGATTTCAATAAAATATAACAACATGAAACCCCAAATAAGTATTTACGTTATACTAATTAAATTTCAAGATGATCTGTTAGAAAAGATAATGTGTATTAGCTGCGCTGAACCTAAAAGTTTTTGATGTTTATTTTGTATTATTCTACTTCCCGCGGATAGATCAGATAATATTTTTTCATTGCTTCAGAAATTGCCGAAACACTTTGCTGATCAGGAGAAAATGCAATATCCTGTACCTCTCCATCTTTTTTTAGTAAAAAAATACTATCATGATCTTTTATGTAGGCATTGTTTTCTACTTTTCCCTGTATAATATAATTCTCTGTTTCTTCAAAAGAAATATCAAAAGCCTTTGCAACTTTACTCCTTAAACTGTCAACGTAAGATGACTCTATTGGAACATCTCCTAAGCGAATCTTCAACAACTTTCTATCGGTAAGTCTTTTTGACAAATCTGATAATATTTTATCATTGTGGTTTGTCCACTCCTTTATCGCGCCAAAAACATCATAGTCGTCCAATTTGGAAAACATTTCTAGGTCCTCCTGTTCAAATTCATTTACATCCCAATTTCGTTTAAGAAAATAACTTAAAGAACTACTTGAAAATAACTCTACACCTTCTAACGCAAGTTTTCTGGCACGCGACAAAGCTTTTGTCAACAGTTTTTCTGATACAATCACCGTTTTATGTAAATATACCTGCCAGTACATTAGTCTGCGTGCAACCAAAAATTTTTCAACTGAATAAATACCTTTATCATCTATAGCCAGGTTATCGTTAGCTACATTAAGCATAGTAATCAATCTTTTAGAATTGATAGCCCCTTCTACTACCCCACTATAAAACGAATCGCGATTGAGGTAATCCATACGATCCATATCAAGTTGGGATGAAATTAATTGATGGAGGAATTTCTTTTTATAACGATTTTCAAAAATCTGAATTGCTAAACTCAGCCTATTATTAAATTCTTCATTCAGTTTATGCATAAACCTTACCGAAATCTCTTCATGAGTCACTGAAGGAACAATACTATGTTCCAATGCGTGCGAATACGGACCATGTCCCATATCGTGAAGTAAAATGGCAATTAAGGTGGCCAATTCTTCTTCTTCACTTATTTTATGCCCCTTGAACCTTAATACTTCTATAGCGTTCTTGGTCAGGTGCATTGCACCTATCGCATGATGAAAACGTGTATGATGGGCTCCTGGATAAACATATGATGTTAGAGCTGTTTGGCTAATTCGGCGTAATCGTTGAAAATAGCGATGTTCTATTATATCAAAAATTAATTCATCAGTAATGGCAATAAAGCCATAAACCGGGTCGTTAATAATTTTTAACTTATTTCTATCCTTCTTATTAGCAAGCAAAGCAAAAGAGTTTTAAATTCGTAACAAATTTAATGTTTTAATACATACAATTAAGATGGCTAAAATCAAAATATTATGGGTCGATGATGAAATCGAGCTATTGAGACCGCATATAATTTTTCTGGAAAAAAAAGGATATTATGTTGATACATGCACAAATGGTACTGATGCTATCGATAAAATAGACCAGGAAACTTTCGATATTGTATTTCTGGATGAAAATATGCCAGGTATTACGGGACTTGAAACATTGATGATAATCAAGGAAAAACGCCCCAGTCTGCCTATTGTTATGATTACTAAAAGTGAGGAAGAGTTAATTATGGAAGAAGCCATTGGCTCTAAAATCTCAGACTACCTTATAAAACCTGTTAATCCTAATCAAATTCTGTTAAGCTTAAAGAAAAGTCTTGATACATCCAGACTGGTTTCAGAAAAAACTACTTCTAATTATCAGCAGGAATTTAGAAAAATATCTATGGATTTAATGGATGTTCGTACTTACGAAGATTGGATTAACATCTATAAAAAATTGCTTTATTGGGAGATTGAGCTTGAAAGAATTCAGGATGAAGGAATGGTTCAAATTCTTGAAACACAAAAAAAAGAAGCAAATTCCTTATTTTTCAAGTTCGTAAAAAACAATTATGAAGATTGGTTTTACGAGGAAGATAAGCCGGTTATGTCGCACATGGCCTTTAAAGAATATATTTATCCAAAGTTAAAAGATGGCGAACGATCAGTATTATTAATGATTGACAACCTGCGTTATGACCAATGGAAAATATTGGAGCCAATCATTAACGAATATTACAACACTGTTAAAGATGATGCATATTACGCTATTCTGCCAACAGCGACACAATATGCCAGAAATGCTTTTTTCGCCGGTTTAATGCCATTAGAAATTGAGAAACGCTTTCCCGAATTATGGAAAAACGACACAGATGAGGGAGGTAAAAACTTGTATGAGAAAGAGCTTTTACTGGATCAAATAAAAAGGTTGGGGATGAATATTAATACTCATTATTCCAAAATATCAAGCTTAAATGCAGGTAAAAAGTTCGTTGAAAATTTTAAAAATATATCAACCAGTAACCACTTTACAGCTGTAGTTTACAACTTTGTCGACATGCTTTCGCATTCGAGAACTGAGATGGAGGTTATTAAGGAATTAGCTTCAAACGATAAGGCCTACAGATCGTTAACTATAAGCTGGTTCAAAAACTCTCCTTTATTTGAGATCATTAAACTGGCCGCTAAATCCGGATTAAAACTCTATATTACAACAGATCACGGAACGATAAACGTAAACACTCCTTCAAAACTTGTGGGTGACAAAAACACAAGTCTTAACTTAAGATATAAACAAGGAAAAAGTTTGTCATACGAAAAACGGGATGTATTGGCTATTAAAGACCCTCACGATGTTTTCCTGCCAAAAATTAATGTGAGCAGTTCTTATGTTTTTGCAAAAGAAGATATGTTTTTTGCTTATCCTAACAATTATAACCATTATGTTAAGTACTATAAAAACACTTATCAGCACGGTGGAGTTTCATTAGAAGAAATGATAATTCCTTTTATAGAACTGGAACCAAAATAGTACCTTCCCATCTTGGAATTAGAATATTAAGTTTATCAAAATAATAAAAATTGAAGAAAGAATACAAAAGCACATCAACATACGATCTGCCAAACATTGCTAAATCGATAATTTCAGATTTTTCCGGTGGAAGGATATTCTTATTTTACGGTTCTATGGGGGCCGGTAAAACAACTCTTATAAAGTCACTTGTTCACGAATTAGGCATTGAGGATGTTGCAAACAGTCCAACATTTGCTTTGGTAAATGAGTATTTTTCTAAAAAAAATGGAACAATTTTTCATTTTGATTTTTATCGTTTAGAGGATGAAACAGAGGCTTTAGACATGGGATATGAGGATTATTTTTATTCAAATTCCTATTGTTTTGTTGAATGGCCCGAAAAAATCCCTAACTTATTGCCTTCAAATATAATAGAAGTAACTATTGATGCTTCACCAGAAGAACGTTTAATAACGGTTAAATCTAATTAGATGAACGATTTTTCAGAACTAAGCCCATTTTCCCACAAAGAACTACTGCCTCAGGAAGAAATGCTTGAGGTAGAAAGAAAAAAGGGGAAGCTATTTATTGGCATTCCAAAAGAAACCCAATATCATGAAAAGCGAATATGCCTTACTCCTGATGCTGTAACTGTATTAACAGCAAATGGACATGATATTATAATAGAATCAGATGCCGGATTAGGAGCTAATTTTTCTGATAAAGAATTTTCAGATGCCGGTGCAAAAATTTCATATGATACAAAAGAAGTCTTCGCTTCAAATATTGTTCTAAAAATTGCACCGCCCACATTAGAAGAAATAAAAATGATGAAACCTGAATCATTTTTAATATCTACGATGCAATTTCATACCCGTAAGAAAGAATATTTCGAGGCTTTAGGTAATTTGAAAATATCAGCTATTGCTCTCGACAACCTAAAAGACAGTCACGGTTCAATACCAGTACTAACAACCTTATCTGAAATTGCCGGAACAACTTCTATACATATTGCTGCCGAATTGATGAGTAATATTAATGCCGGCCAGGGATTGATGCTTGGTGGCGTTACCGGAGTCTCTCCAACAGAAGTTGTTATTATAGGTGCCGGTGTTGTAGCCGAATATGCTGCAAAAGCAGCGATTGGTTTAGGTGCCACAGTTAAAGTTTTTGATAATTCAATAACAAAACTCAGGAGAATTCAGGAATCATTAGGTCAAAGAATTTTCACCAACACTATTCATCCAAAAATTTTAGGCAAAGCATTACGCCGATGCGATGTTCTCATTGGCGCTATACGTTCTGAAGGCAGAACTCCCACAATTGTATCTGAAGACATGGTTCAGCTAATGAAAGATGGATCTGTTATAATTGATGTAAGTATAGATTCGGGAGGAATTGTAGAAACTTCGGAACTTACTTCTCACGATGTTCCAACTGTGGTAAAACACGGGGTAATACATTATGGTGTTCCAAATATCCCTTCAAGGGTATCAAGAACTGCTTCTTTATCTATCAGTAACTATTTCACCCCTTACTTACTCGACATTGCTAACCGGGGAGGTATAGAAAGTGTACTTCCATTTGATAAAGGACTACAGACCGGAGTTTATATGTACCACGGAATACTAACTTCAGCAGCTATTGGTGAGCACCTGAAAATTCCATCTAAGGATATTAACTTATTGATGTTTTAAACAAAAACCAGTTAAATCATTAAAAATGACAGCCTTCAGGCTTTAGTGTTGATTTTAAGGATTTTTATTTCACTTTGAGACACCAAAATATTAAAATGTTTTTCGGAGAAAAAAGTATGTTATTGATCATAAAACTTTATTTTTGAACAACTTTAAACCTATGATAATATAAATGGATTTCGCTAAGCGATTAATTTGGTATGCTTTTGGGGTAGGAATTGGAATTATTTTCGTGATAATTTTTTTTGGCAATAGAACTAATATTTCGTGCAACTACTTTCCTGATGCAAGAGTGAAAAGCAATATACAAAGAAAAACAATCAACTATAACCGTGAAATAATAGATAAACTTAAAAATATTGGATTAGATTCATCTGATATATCTAAGCTTTTAAAAAACGGTGATGTTATTTTTTCAAAAAGTAATACAAAACCTGACTCATGTAAAACTTATTTCATCGAAAACAGTGAAATAAATGCAATTTTCGAAAATTGTGATTCATTAGTTAATATTATTAATGTAGAAAAGAGCATCTTAAAGTAATTAATTTTCATAAAACGTATTTAATGAATATCGTAATTTTAGACGCATCGACGCTAGGAAAGGTAAACAACCTACAGCTACTTGAAAAGTATGGCTCTGTAACATCATTTGGATCTACAAAAGCTTCGCAAATAGTAGAAAGATCAGCTAATGCAGATATTATACTTACAAACAAAGTAATATTTAATAAAGAAGAATTAGACCAGCTTCCAAACCTGAAACTTATTTGTATTACGGCCACAGGGATGAATAATGTAGACCTGGAGTACGCAAATAAAAAAGGAATTACCGTAAAAAACGTTGTTGGGTATTCAACAGACTCTGTAAGTCAGGTAACTTTTAGTATGGTTTTGAGATTGTTGAGCAATCTGTGCAAATACGATTCTTACGTAAAAAGTAAAGACTATGCATTATCTCCAATTTTTACTCACCTTGCCAATGGGTTCGATGAAATAAAAGGTAAAAAATGGGGAATAATCGGAATGGGTAATATTGGTAGAAATGTGGCTAATATTGCTACTGCATTTGGTGCTGAAGTATCATACCATTCCACTTCCGGAGTAATTAGAGATGAAGGCTATCCTGAAATTTCATTGGAAAAACTGTTAAGTGGATCAGACATAATTTCTGTTCATTCTCCACTAAATGATAAAACCAATAACCTCATTAGTAAAAGAGAACTAAATAAAATGAAACCAAATGCTATTTTAATAAATGTAGCACGGGGTGGAATTGTTAATGAAAAAGATTTAGTAAGCGCTTTAAATGAGAACAGAATTGCAGGTGCCGGTGTTGATGTTTTTACAAATGAACCGATAGAAAAGGAATCTCCATATTTCAATGTTATCAATCAGGAGAAGATAGTATTATCTCCTCACATTGCTTGGGCCAGTACTGAAGCAAGGCATAAACTTATTGAAAAGGTTATTGAGAATATTGAAGAATTTTTAAATAAGGATAATAATTGAAGCCAAAACTAAATATCGTAGATTATTCTACAATTTCATATTTAATCATAACAACCTTATTAATTTTTTCATTTTTTGATGAAATAAAAAATCCTGGCTCTCATCTGATGATTAGAGTAGGATTTTTTTCCGTTTTATTATTATCAGCTGCTTTAAGGGATTATTACAGGGATAGAAATTTCAACATACTCCTAAACCTGATTCCTTTAGCATTTTTAGGATACTTCTATAACGAAACAGCCGATTTCAACCATCTGTTCTTCGAAAACCTGGACCCTTATATCGCTCAAATAGAATTTAATATCTTTTCTGTACAACCATCTGTTGTTTTTAGTGAAATATTACCTAACCTATGGTTTAGCGAGTTAATGAATTTTGGTTATTTCTCTTATTATTTAATAATATTTTCAACTCCGGTTTTATTTTATTTCAAAAAGCCGGAACTATTTACTAAAGTTCTTTTCTTAATTCTGAGCTCTTTTTACCTGTTTTACTTTTTTTTCATTATTATCCCCGTTGTCGGACCTCAATTTTATTTTGAAGGTGCAGTGGGAGAATTTACTCCACAAGGTCCCTTTGGTCATCTGATAAAGTTCATCCAGGAAGTTGGAGAGGTCCCTACAGGAGCTTTTCCAAGTTCTCATGTAGGCATTTCTTTGATTTTAGGGTATCTGATCTTCAAACACCTAAGGCAATACTTCACCTCTTTCCTGTTATTAATCAGCATATTAACAATATCGACTATTTACATAAAAGCCCACTATTTATTAGATGTAATTGCTGCATTTTTAATCACTCCGTTATTTTATTATATCTCCAATAAATTATATATTTCACTTCATAAACAATATCTATAAATCTACCCAATGTCTAGTATAATAATTAAGGAGGTTACTAATAAAAAATTATTAAAACAATTTATCTTTCTCCCTGAAAAAATTCATGAAAAACATATGAATTGGGTTCCTCCAATATATATGGATGAATGGGATTTTTTCAATAAGGATAAAAACCCAAATTTCAAAAAAAATGAAACCATCATGTTTATTGCCTTCAAGGGAGAAAAAGCTGTTGGCAGAATCATGGGAATAATACCAAAAGTTTATAACTTTTTTCACAAAGAAAATAATGCCCGATTTGCTTTCCTCGAAACATACGATGACATTGATGTAACGCAAAAGTTAATAAATGCAGTTAAAGAATGGGCATTGACATTCAACGTAGAAAAATTGATTGGACCTCTTAGTTTTTCTGATAAAGAGCCGCAGGGCTTTCTATATGAAGGTTATGACAAGCCCCATGTAATTGCCTCAAACTGTAATCTTCGCTACCAGACTAAGCACCTCGTTGATTTAGGCTTTAATAACTATAAGGATCTTTTTGTATATAATTTTTCTCTTAATAATGATCTACCTCCTTTGTATTATAAATTGGCTGAAAGAAATTTGAAACACGGTTATAAGATTGTGGAATTCAGCAATAAGTTAAAGGCCAGAAAATACATTCATCCTATTTTAAACCTGGTTAATAAAACATATAAAGATATTTACGCTTCTACTCCTTTCAGCGATGATGAAATGGATGATTTTGCCAATAAATATCTTGCTGTAATTCATCCCAAACTAATTAAGATTATCCTGGATAAGAATGACAATCTGGTAGCATTTGTTATTGCAATGCGTGATATTGGAAAAGGCTTAAGGCTGGCAAAGGGAAAACTATTCCCGATTGGGTTCGTGCCATTTTTGTATCACCAAAGTAAAACGAAACAGATGAATTTACTGTTAGGTGCTATAGCAAATGACCATAGAAACAGAGGTCTTGATGCATTACTTGGAGTTAGTCTGTTTAAATCAGCAAAAGAATTAGGACTTGAAGAGGTAGACTCTCACCTTGTTTTAGAAGAAAATGTTATTATGAGGAAAGAATTAGAAAGAATTAATGGTAAAGTGTACAAAAAATACAGACTTTATTCTATCGACTTATAATAAATATAAAAAGTAATCTATACTTTTTGTCCTGGTAAACACACTAACAAATCATCTTCAATAACTTTTACAGTTTGTTTACCGGATATTGTTCTTGGTTCTCCATCAATATGAAATGTAAAGCTATCCAGTTCAAAATCTAAGGTGTTAAAATCATACGATTTTACAAAAGGAAGTTTAAGAATACTTTTTGTAAGCAGAGCCGGTGCCAATAGAGATGCACTTGCTTTGTCTGTTTCTTCAACAATAATAAGCTTAGCCTTCCCCCCTTTCATACTCGATTCAGGCGATATAAAGAAATCATTTCCCCATTGACAGGAGTTTGCTATAGCGAATAAAAATGCTTTCCCTTTCCTGTTTATGTCGTTTATGGTAAAATCATACTCTATGGCTTCGTAATTAAAGTATTCCTTTAAAGATAGCTTCGCATAGGTAGCTAAACCACGGCTTGGAGCCTTATCGAATTCGTGTGCAATATGTGCATCAAATCCTGCTCCGCCAACTCCCAGTAAAAATTCTCCATTAATACGTATAGTATCTATTTTATGAATACCACTATACCTAATCTCCTTTATAGCCTTATCGATTTGCATGGATATTTTCAAATGTCGCGCTACTCCATTTCCTGACCCCATTGGAATAATGCCAAAAACAGCTCCGGATCCGGCAACTCCTTTTGCAACCTCATGAACTGTTCCGTCTCCGCCTACAGCAATAATATAATCAACTTTATTGGAATATTCTCTGGCTAATTCTGTTGCATGTCCTACTCTTTCGGTATACAAAATTTCGTAACTCCATCCTTCCCATCCTTCAATTTGAGTAACCTTTTTAAGAAAATTATCCTTGCTGCCCTTACCGGAAACAGGGTTTAAAATGAAAGCTATTGATTTTTGCATTGATAAGAGAAAATTGTTGTTAGTAATTCAAAAATAAGCAATATAATCGGGTCAGGACATAAACACGGACAGTAATTAGTAAACAGTCACTAAACCCTCAGATTCAACGAAGTTGATGTGGCCATAAATTGACATAACCATTAATAATCACAAAAAAATCCCCCATCAAAATATGATGAGGGATTTTATATATAAAGAAAATATATTTCTTAAGCCTGTGCTACAACTTCAAATTCGAAGTTAACGATAACATCGCGGTGAAGACGGATAGTAGCATCATATTTACCTAATGATTTTACTGAACCACCAACAATTTTGATGAATTTCTTATCGATTGTGAAACCGGCTTCAGCCAACTTAGCAGCTAAATCCATGCTTGTAACAGAACCGAATAATTTGATACCTGCACCTACTTTAGCAGATATTTTCATTTCTAAAGCTTTCAAAGCTTCAGCAGTTTTTTGAGCTTCCTCAACAATTGCTTTTTCTCTAAACGCACGCTGACGTAGAGTTTCTTCCAATTGTTTTTTCTCAGAAGGAGTAGCTAAAACTGCCATACCTTGAGGTATCAAGTAATTACGACCGTAACCATTCTTAACAGATACTACGTCGTCTTTAAAACCTAAGTTTTGTACGTCTTGTTTTAAAATAATTTCCATTATCTCCTTCTTTATTATTTTAACATATCTGCTACGTAAGGCATGATCGCTAAATGACGAGCACGCTTAACAGCTTGAGCAACTTTACGTTGGAATTTCAAAGATGTTCCCGTTAAACGACGAGGAAGAACTTTCCCTTGTTCGTTAACAAATTTCAATAAGAAATCCGGATCTTTATAATCAACGTATTTTATTCCATTTTTTCTGAAGCGACAAAATTTCTTTTTGTTGCTTGTTTCAATTGCAAGTGGAGTTAAATATCTAACATCGTTAGAAGCTCCTGCCTTTGATTGTTTACTTAAATCAGCCATCTTTCTTCTTAGTTTGCTTTGATATTCAATTTTGCTCTTCTTCTTTCAGCCCATGAAACAGCATGTTTGTCCATAGCTACTGTAAGAAATCTCATTACTCTTTCATCACGACGGAATTCAGTCTCATACTTGTTGATGATAGACCCATCTTCAGTTGTGAATTGAAAAAGACTATAGAAACCACTCTTTTTGTTTTGAATTGGATAAGCCATTTTCTTTAGCCCCCAATCCTCTTTAACTACCATTGTTGCACCATTTGCAACAAGATAATCTTCGTACTTTTTAACTGCTTCCTTTACCTGATCTTCAGACAAAACGGGATTTAAAATGAAAACAGTTTCATAATGTTTAGCCATTACTAATACTTATTAATTAATTAAATTTTAATATGTCCTTAAAATAAAAGCATAACTTCCCTTTTAAGAGCGTGCAAATTTAGTAAATTATTTTTGATTAGCAATCTAAATCAGAAACTATTGTGGGCGTAACCCTGTGCCGTGACGTTTCCCGAGCGAAGTCGAGGGTCAGCCGAAGCACAGGGTCAGGCTTTCAGCTATATCTTTTTTGTATAATCACTGCCGCTTTGCTCTGTGATTATACAAAAAAGGATGCCGCTTCAATCCTTTACGCAAAAAAAAACATCTTTATTTAAGACAATTTTATCTTAAATTGTATTTTTGCCGAAAACAATAACTTTTGTAAAGAGAATATTATGTCAAAGAAATGTATTGTGTGCGGTAAAACTCATGAGGAAATTCCCGTAACAAAGTTTTACTATAAGGAGAGTGAATTCTATATCTGCCCTCAACATATTCCAATGTTGATTCATAAGCCAACAGAGTTAGCTGGATTAATTCCTGACGCTGAAAATTTTGAAGCAGGTTAGATTAACAGAAAAAACGGTGAACATACAAATGTTCACCGTTTTTTCTATTTAATAAAACACTTTATAGCTACTCAACCAATCTGGCTTTTCTGAATTTTTCTTTCCACGCATAATAATCGCCGTCAAAACCAACCTTGTTCTGTAATTGTTTTGTTTTAGAATTTATTAAACTAATTACCTCGTCCGATTGTGGTACCCTACATTCAATTTCATCAACTATTGAAGACATTTGTCTGTCAACACCCTTTTCTACATTTCGCAAAACATTATTTAACTTATGAATGTATGACCCAAATTCGCCTTCTTCCCTGTCGTCAGGGTTATCAAGTAAGTGACCTTCAATTATACTTTTAGTAATACCTTTACTGTGTTTAAGAGAATTTACAATATTGCCTTTCCCCGTAACAGCATTTCCAACGGCAAATACATTTTTATGACCGGCAACTCTACAGGTATTTTTATCTTCAATATCATACAACACTCCTTTAGTAGGTAAACCCGGTATTAATTCCGGAATACTTCCTATTGATGATGTTAGAAAAGTAGTTTCGTGTCGTAGTTTTTTATCTCCATCATTTACTAATTTTCCATCCTCAATTTTCATTTTCTGAAAAATTAGAGCTGAAAGATTATCATTTTCAACTTCAAAATCCTCTAAAACTGAAAGCTCTTCAAATTTAAACAAGAATTTCTTCTTATACTTTGTCATTATCTTTAAAGCAATTCGCTGGGCATCGGCGATTTCTTTCTCTGTAATTCTGGGACGCGGAGAAAGTGGCATATCCATTTCTCTACGTCTGTAAATTAAAGTTGCTCCTTTTAAGCCTAACATCTCAAGAGTGAGATTATGCTTTTCTAGAATCTCAGCAACTCCCCTCTTTTCAAGCTCATACAAACTTTCACCAATACCTCTCTTAACAAGAGCTTTTTGAACAGTATCAATCATAAATAGTTTTACAACATCTATAGATGCCAATCCACCCCCTATAACAGTAGCTCCATCAGGAATATCATACATTGGCCCATCATATTTTGCTTCATGGTAATGGTTGAACCAGTATAATAACGGGTTTTGATATACTAAACCTTTATTAATATAATCATCAATATTTTTTAAACCTAGCGGTCTGTCTTTCCATGCTCCTGTAGCAAACAATATCGCAGAAAACCCCCACTCATTTGTAAGTGCTTCAAACGAAATGTCACGCCCTATTTTTACCCCGGGAACAAAACGTATGCTCTCATGTAGAATTTTATCATCGATTTTAGCTATCTCTTTCTCTCTAAGCTTATAGTGCCATTTAGGTAAGCCATCTTCAATTTTACCGTAAGGTAACATCATTTGATCAAAAACTACAACTCTATATCCTTGTTCTGCCAAATTATATGCTGCTTCTGCCCCTGCTACAGCTCCCCCAACCACTGCTACAAAATGTTTTCCTGAGTATTTCATACCTTTATATTTATTTTATCCCGGTATTAGTTATTTTGATATTTACAAAAACACCAAGTATTAATACAATTATTAAAATTAGCTTATTACTAACCTAATATTCTCTTAAATAGAATGCAGTAAAATTACAAATTTGGGTCTAATGCTAAATAGTCACAGCAATTTGCTTATAATTATTAATAATTATTACAAACGCATTTACAATAAGTGTCAATTTTACACTAATAACATTGTCTTATAAGTAAATTGTCACAAAACATTGGAATAATTATTAAACCAATAATCACTACTTAGTATTAATATTTGTTTAATTTTGATCTAAAACTAATACTATACAGACAAAGATTAAAACTGATGAAACGAGCATGAGCAAAGTTTACTCAAACAGGGGAATGACTATTTGCGAGTTCCATCCCTGCCTGACTACAGCACGCAGGCAGGTGACCGAAATATAAAATTATAGACAAATGAAAATAAATAAGTCCCTACTTACAATATTATTGCAACTCACTATATTTAATATTTTTGCCCAAAACATAGAATTTGATCAATATTTCTCAAATGGGTCACTCCGATTTGATTATATCCATTCCGGAACATATAATAAAGAAAGTATATCTGCAGAAATGTTTAAGTATGAACCTTTTTGGGGAGGAACAAAAACTAAATTAATTTCACCGTTTGATTACGGCAAATATAAATTAGTAGTAAAAGATTCTGCCACATCGAAACCCATTTACAGCAGTGGTTATTCAACCTTATTCATGGAATGGCAAACTACGGAAGAGGCAAAGAATATGAACAAATCATTTTACGAAAGTGTAATTATGCCATTCCCGAAAAACACAGTGATTATTGAAATATTGAGTATTGATTTCAATCAAAATTGGACAACTATATATAAAGAGTATTTAAATCCGGGAAATTATTTCATTCACAGAGAAAGTATTCCTTCATTTCCTGTGTTACAAATTAACGGGAACAAAACTCCCGATAAAGCCCTGGATATAGTGATCATTCCGGAAGGTTATACCAAATCAGAAATGAGTAAATTTTATCAGGATGCTAAAAGAATGAGCTCATACTTATTCGAAGTTTCTCCGTTTAAGGAATATGCCGAAAGCATCAATATAAAAATAGTTATGGCTCCTTCCGAAGAGAGCGGAACCGATATTCCGGGTAAAGGAGTATGGAAAAATACTTTATTGAATTCAAACTTTTACACTTTCAACAGTGAAAGGTACTTAACTACTACCGACATTAAATCTTTAAGAGATATAGCTTCAACAACATATTACGATCAAATTTACATCCTTGTTAATACTGAGAAATACGGAGGAGGAGGTATTTACAACTTCTATAATTTATGTACATCCGATAATAAATATACACGAGAAGTATTTACCCACGAATTTGGTCATGGGTTAGCATGGCTTGCAGATGAGTATTTCTATGATGATGAAATGAGTAATTTTTACGATAAATCTATCGAACCCAGAGAAGCTAATATAACAACACTGATAGACTTCGAAAAAAAATGGGAAAATAAAATTCCTAAAGATGTAAAAATCCCTACTATTGCCACTCCCGAAAACCTAAATGATATTGGAGTTTATGAAGGCGGAGGATATACATCGAAAGGAGTGTATCGCGCTTATCAAAACTGTAAAATGAAATCTAACAGTACCAATGAATTTTGCGAAGTTTGTAATGATGCTATCATCGAAATGATGAAATTCTATAGTGAATAATTATTAATTAAAAATACACATTAAGAAATTTTGACAGATAAAACTGAAACAATGCAAAAAAAATGGTCGGCTCCAATGCGTATATATCATTGGATTAATTCATTAGTTATAACCTTACTGCTTATAACGGTTGTACTGAGGAAAACGGTTCTCGACAAACATCTTTTAAATCAAAATATTCAAAATTTCTTAGAGGAAAATAATTTTGAAATTGCTAAAGACCTCACCTTGAATCTGGCAAAACAAATTCGCTCTGAAATGTGGGATTGGCACTATGTTTTTGGTTTTATTTTAGCATCTTTAATCGTTATCAGGGTAGTTTTGTTTTTTACAAAATCAGGAATAACTGTAATTAAAGATGGATTCAGTTTCTTAACAAAGAAGAAAAAAAACAATTACTGGATACAACTCCTTTATCTGGCCGTATATCTTGCTATTTTCATTATTTCACTTACCGGAGTGTTAATGTATTTCTACAAAAACCTTGGCTGGACACATGACACAAAAGAACTGTTAGAAAGTATTCATGTATCAATAATGAACATCATCATATACTTCATTCCTATTCATATTATTGGGATTGTTTTAGCCGAAAATGAAGATGAAAAAGGTATAACATCAGATATGATTAACGGTGGAAATATCAATTGAATCTCCAAATGCTCAAATAAATTTGAAGTATTTTTTTGTTTTTCAAATTTCAAATTTATTGCATAGCCTGAGCTACGGAATAAATTTTAAATGAAGTGAAACTGAAAAAGACAAAAAAGTTAATGAGCATTTGGAGGTTTAACTGATATATATTAAATAAATAGATTTGGACAAAAGAAAAAATATTAAAATAGTATTCTTCTCTGATACTCACCTTGGGTTTGATTATCCGCTAAAAACAACTTCTAAACCGCATAGAGGTGAAGATTTCTATAATAACTTCACTAGAGTATTAGATAGAGCAAAAAAAATTAATGCCGATCTTATTATTCACGGAGGCGATTTATTTGATAAAGCAGATGTCAGTCAGAAAATTATAGACAGATGTTACGATGCTTTATACCAGGTTGCCGACTTTGGTATCCCTACTATTTTAATTCCGGGAAATCACGATAAAAAAAAGCTTCCAACCTCCTTATTTGTTGAACACCCAAACTTATATTTTCAAAACTACACCTCCAGTATTACTTTAAAACTTAATGGAAAGGAGTTTGATATACACACATTACCATACCTTAAGGAAATTGGAAATACGATTGAAGGTGAACTTTCAAAATTAATAACTGATGATGATAGCAATAATTATAAAATTCTTTTGATGCATCAAAGCTTAGAAGGTTCAAAGGTAGGGCCGGTTGATTTTACTTTTAAAAACACGAAAGACACAGTTGGACAAAGTCAAATACCATCGCATTATGACTTAGTACTTTCCGGACATATTCACCGTTATCAGGTTCTGGAAATAGCTACAGATGAAAATAAAAAAATACCTTTCATATATAGTGGATCGACAGAAAGAACATCTTTTTCAGAAATAAAAGAGGAAAAAGGTTTTGTAGTTTTGGAATTCAAAAGAAACAAATCTTTTTTATCTCCCGAAATTACCTTCGAGAAACTACCTATGCGTACAATGCACGATATAATTATTGAAAGAAATATTACCGACGATAAAGAAATAGAAAAAGAACTCATACAAAGAGCCAAAGACATTGAAGCAAACGCAATAATAAGAGTTGTTAGCGACAATGATGAAACCAAACTCAAACTAAAAACAAAGCTTTTAAAAAAATGCTTTAGTGAAAGTTCAATTGTGAGTGTCAAAGGGCTTTCTTCTTTGTACAGAACGCCTAAATATAAATAATTAACAAAGAAAATAAATGCAAAGTTTATCAGTATTCTGTGGTGCAAGTGCAGGAAATAAGGAAATATACAGATTAAAGGCCGAAGAACTCGGCAGAAAGATGTGCGAACGAAATATTGATTTGGTCTTCGGTGGAGGAAAAGTTGGCATGATGGGATTTATTGCTGATGAAGTAATAAAGAACAACGGAAAAGTAACCGGTGTTATTCCACATTTTTTATCCAGTAAAGAAGTTGAACACGATGGATGCAGTGAAATAATTCGGGTTGATACTATGCACGATCGTAAAATGGAAATGTTCAAAATCAGTCAGGGAGCTATTGCTATGCCGGGAGGATATGGTACTTTCGATGAAGTTTTTGAAATGCTTACCTGGGCTCAGTTAGGCCTTCACACCTATCCTATCGGTTTTCTAAACATCAATTCATATTTCGACAGTTTATGCGAAATGGTAGAAAACATGTACAAAGAAGGCTTCCTAAAACAAAGTCATCTAAATATGATAATAATTGAAGAAGATATTGATATTTTACTTGACAAAATGGAAAAATATCAGGCACCTGAAGTACCTAAATGGATTAGATCTGAAAATATTTAGATAATGAGACTTAATAACGTTAAAGTACTATCCTTTTCATTTCTTTCATTATTAATTTTCTCATGTGATAATGATACTCCTAAAGAGGTCCATTATGCATTTGGTTCATGTAGTAACCAAATGTTTAAAGAACAAATGTGGGACGAAATAAACCAGTCAAATCCTGAACTATGGATTTGGGGAGGAGATGCTGTATATTCCGACACAGAAGACCCTGAGTATATGAAAGAACAGTACCGAATCCAAAAATCAAATCCCGGTTATCAAAAACTATTGACTCAAAGCAAGGTGATTGGGACTTGGGACGACCACGATTATGGAGCAAATGATGCCGGAGAAGAGTACCCAATGAAGTATGAAAGCAAGAAAATGTTTTTAGACTTTTTGGATGTTAAAGAGGATGACGTCAGAAGGTCTAGAGATGGTGTTTACACAAGTTATAACTATGATTATGGGAAAGCCTCAATTAAGGTAATATTGTTAGATGCCAGATTTTTCAGAACAAAACTTACTCCCGATTCAACAGGAAATAAACGATATCTTGAAAATAAAGATTCAAAAGGTACTATTCTTGGTGAAAAACAATGGGATTGGCTCTCTGACGAATTAAACAACTCAAATGCTAACTTTAATATTATTGTAAGCGGAATTCAGGTACTATCAAATTTACACGGTTTCGAATCTTGGGGTAACATGCCACATGAAAGAGAAAAGCTTTTGAAAACCATAGCAAACTCAAAAGCCAAAGGCACCTTTATTTTAAGTGGTGACCGTCATGTATGTGAAATTTCTAAAATTGAATTAGAAAATATGAAATATCCTGTTTACGACATTACATCAAGTGGGCTAAGTCATTCATACAGAAATGTTGGCAGGGAAGACAACCCGTATAGAGTTAGTGAATTAATCGGCCTCCGTAATTACGCTTTTTTAAATTTCAACCTGGAAAACAACTATGTTAATGTAGAATTAAGAGGAAATAATAACAAAGTGTTAATAAAACAAAAATTACAATATTGAAATACGTATATGTTTAACAGGGTATTAACACATAATACCAATACTATAATTTAAATTTGTATTAGTTATAAGTAATCTGTGTAATGAATAATGTTGAGAAAATCTTGAAATTACACCGTTGTACTTTATATTTTTTTCAATTAAAAATTTGAACTTTTGAATAAATTAGTTTTCAATATATTGCCCTTTGTATTACTCTTTCTTTCTTCATGTAATATTGATTCTTCGGATAAGCCTGAAGGAGGCGATATAGTATACCTTGGCGGTAATATCATAAATCCGGTTGATTCGGTAGTATACTTTTATTCCAAAGAAAAAGAATCTGAGAAAATATCTACTAAATTAGATGAAGACAATTTCTTCCTGTTTGAACTTGACTCCTTAAAAAGAGGATTATATACTTTCCGTCATGGAAAAGAAATACAATATGTATATCTCGAAAAAGAGGACTCCTTAATGCTAAGGCTCAATACCTCTGAATTTGACGAATCTCTTGTATACACAGGTGTAGGTGCTGCTGTAAACAATTACCTAATTAAAAGATTTTTACAGATTGAAGATAACAAGATTAATATGGCAGATCTGTATTCTTTGGAAATAGATGACTTTGAACACGCAATTGACTCATTAAAAACAATCGAATACAACTTACTAAGCGATTATAATTATGAAGGGAGTGGCTTTTCGCCAAATGCATTGAAGTATACTAAAAATATGCTCAAATATTCAGAGTATGCAGTTAGGGAACTATATCCGATTAATCATACAAAAATGACCAAATTAGATTCATTAACACCTCTAAATGAGCATTACTTTGACTTTAGAGCTAATGTTAATTTAAATGACTCTTCTTTAAACTCAAATGAATATTACCTTGAGTATCTATATTATCGTTTAGCAAATTTCACTATTGACAGCATTATAAAGGTTATTCCTCAAAAAGATTTTTTTAATAATACTGAGAACTACGATATTCAATATTCTCAAATTAGAAATTATTTTATATCCGATATTTTTACTGATCAAAAAATTAAAAACTCTTTATTATTTCATTCTGCTTATAACCTATTGGGAAGAACTCTAACTGTTAAAGAAATTAAAAAAGAATTAATTCCTTTTTACTCAAATGTTACAGATTCTGCAAAAATTGAAATTATAAACAACTTACTGTTAAGATATACTGAATTACAACCCGGCTCTCCAGCTCCGGATTTTAATATTTGTGATGGAAGTTTTGATCAAAAGGAAAAAATGCTTTCTGATTATTTCGGAAAACCTATCTACCTTTTCTTCTGGTTAAGTCCGGGAAGATATTCATGGAACCTTAATTTAACATCTGAGTATAATAAATTAAAAAAACAATATCCTAATATAGAGTTCGTAAGTGTTTTTCTTGATTATCCGGAATTATGGAACGAAAGCAAGAAAAACAGTAATGCCAATGGCATTCAATTAATGGCTGATTATAAAATTGTAAAGAAAAAATACTTACTCAGCAGAAGCACCTCTTTTGTTTTAATAGATAAGGAAGGAATAATTATTGAAACAAATACAAGTTGGCCGACCAGCGAACTAATAAAAAAGAAACTCGAAAAGCTTAACTAAAAAAATCCCGAATTTAATATTCGGGATTTTTTTAGTTATAGACCTCTATTCCTATAAAGATACAATTCCTTCTATAGACTCACATTCTCGGTATTTTAATATAATTGATTCCGACGAGGGCATAATTACTCTAATTGTAATACTATTATATTTACCTGTTTTTGATGAACGAGTTGTTATTACTGCTCCATAATCTTTGAAAATTCCCTCAATTCTAGACAAACCATCTCCGGCAGCAGGCACAATAAATTTATACATATACTCACCGGGCCATTTACCTGTATCATCTAATTGCCCCCTTAATTTTCTATAAAACTCTTCCTTATTTTGCATCTTATTATTATCGATAATGAAACTTTACAACTTTTATACTACCCCTCAGTTGACTGAACAGTAAGTATAAACTGATGGCAAAAATAATCAGAATTTTAATTCTATTCACCCGGACTTAATTATATTTTATCCCACTCCAAATATTTTAAAACTTTTAAGCATCTTTTAACAAAGGACCTCCTCAATAAGCATCACAGGTAATTTTGAAATTATAAAATCAATTTTCGTATAATTATGTTAATATAAATATTGATGTTGACGAGATTATTTGGGTCTATGTCGTTTGTAGTGGGTGAGGTATTCACAATTTTTTGAAATAAGCACATCGTCACCTTGAGCGGAGCTTGCGGAGTCGAAAGGTCTATTACGATAAATATACACTAGCTATTATCTCTGTAGAAATAGATGTTTCGACTCTGTTTCCGCCGCTTTGCTTTGGAAACTCCGCTCAACATGACGTAC
Organism: Bacteroidota bacterium; assembly: GCA_039714315.1. NCBI lineage: Bacteria > Pseudomonadati > Bacteroidota > Bacteroidota bacterium. Next base: position 40,667 of record JBDLJM010000010.1, read on the forward strand.
TTAAAAGAATAACATTTACCCACTATATTTGACATAGACCCGATTATTTGATCAATAACTAAACTTAAAAAGGCAGAATAGGCAGCAATAAGATTATTTATTACATCTTTAACATCATCCCTGTTAGCATATACAACTAA